>CAYNQP010000033.1:0-13654 GCA_964399325.1 uncultured Pirellulales bacterium | reverse complement strand
AGGAACTGCTTGATCTCACGTTCCTGGGTGAGGACGGCGATTTCGAGGTCGTAGGTCCTGCTCTTGCCCGGGGCCAGATGGATCAGTTTCTTCTGCTTTCGCGCGGCGCTTTGGCCGATAGGGAAGTTGGTTCCCGGTTCGAGCCCATTGATGTATTCGCCGGGGCCCCAGTGCTGCCAGTTAGCCATGCAGGGAAGTTGTTTCTTCTTGTATTTTGTCGCCACCGCCAGGGCGAGCTTCTTGTTGTAGAGGCCAATCGTGCACATGCCGTCCTTGTCGGCGGTGACATCGATGAAGCCGCAGGCCTCCCCGCCGGCGCGATGGCTCTCCAGCGGTTTCTGGCAGGTGCGGTAGTCGCGTTTGTCGTTGAAGATGGCATTGTCCATGTCCATTCCCCGGGATTGGCAGACGCCTTTCCAGACGATCTGCGTGCCGTCGTCGACGAGGGGCCAGCCATAGTTGCAGTGATAGAGCATCATGTGCGGTGTGGACGCATTGCCGAGGTTTGTCACGACATCGTGAATGCGTATCGCCGCGTCTCCGAGCGTGCTCGAAATGGTGCGCCGCAACTCCAAGGTAGGCCCGAAAACGCGGGCCTCTCTCATCACGGCGGTGATGCTCATCTGAGGCTTGTTGCTCCCCAGATCGGGCTGAACGATGGATTCGACCTCGGCACGGATATTGCTGATCCGCCCGTGCAGACCGCGCTCGCCTGACTCGTCGTTGTCCGGGCCCCCGGCGTGGCTCAGGCCGCAGGTGGTGACGAGGCCGCCCGCAAAGGACCACAGCCATTCCAGTCCGTGATTCGCATCCGGCCGCGGCGCGGTCACGCCGGCGTGGCTGAGCCAGACCAAACCGTGCTGGTTGTAGAAGGCATCGACGATATCCAGGGCGCGATCGATCACGACCTTGTAGCGCAGCCCGCTGCCTGTGTTGACCCAGGCGATGCGCGTTCCCCTGCCCAAACCGTTGTCCAGCGTGGAAGTCTCGATGCCGCCTACTTGGGCGTGATTGGAGACTTTGTCTTGCCACTCGAATTGCGTGTTCTTCTTCGCCATTTTCTCTACTCCATTTCGATTCAATGCTTATTTCTTGGTGCCAAGACCGCGCAGCGTCCGGGCGTATTCTCTGATTGGGCCGTATCGGTCGTCAAGCGGCGCCGTAATGAAGAGCGAGGCAAAACGGTTGCCCGTCTGAACCGTCTGCCTGAAATCAATCGTCCCGTGTCTGAAGTCGTCAAGGTTGCCGGCCATGTAGGCGATGAGTCCGGCCCGAAATGAGTCGCCCGCGCCCACCAGGTCGACGACTTTGCCTGCCAGCGAATCGGACAGGACCTTGTCGGGGCTGCCGGTGCGCCCATCGGGACACAGGTGCTTCTCATAGGCGCCGTCGTGGGAGGTCACACCGAAGAGCCGGGTCCGTCCGTCGCTCTGCCAGAACCGGTTCGTGATGAAATCCAGGAAATGCGTGTTGTTTTCTTGCTCGTCGGCCCGGGTCCAGTCGCGCGGTCCTGCGAGCGTGTTCTCGATCAGCTTCGCTTCGTCCGACGACGTGAAGAAGACATCCAGTTCGGGCAACAGGGGCTCCAGAAGTTTGTATTCGGCTACGGCTATGCCTTCGGCGATTAGCTTCTGAGGATTGCCCGTAAGGGTGTGGCTGTCCGCGATGGTCACGGCCCCTTTGCTCCGGCACCATCCGATGAACTCGGCCAGGTCCCGCCCGCCGTTGGCATCGCCCCGATCGGACAGACCCGAGTACATGTAGTAGACGATTCTCGGCTCCAGCCGTTCGATGGCGCTCTTGAAAACATCGAAATCAAAATCGTTATTGGCGTTGGGGAAATAAGCGATCCCTCCGCGGTCTTCTCTAGGGCTGCTGTGGATGAAGGTCGTGCCGGTCGGCAGGGTGGGGTGAATGTGCGTAGCCGACATGTCGATCCCGTTGGAGACTATGACATCGTAGAAGTACCGGCCCTGGGCATCCAGGCCGTCGTACTGGCCCTTGCCGAGATTGACACCCACGGCCACTTTCAAGCCTGTCAGGGCCATCAAAGGGGCGGTATTGCCCGGTCCTCCGGCCGTAGTGGGGCCCTCATCGATCCAATGCTTGATCTGTTCCTGCGAATAGTCGGGCATGTCCCGGGTTCTGCACTTGGCCAACCCGCCCTGGCCCGCCAACGTATCGGCGAACACGAAGTCGGACCTTCGCAGGTCCACGACGGCAGTGTTCAGGATCAAGACATCGACAGCCACTTGTTTCTGTTCCCCAAGCTCCTAACCGCGACCGAAACCGTTCAGCGTCTGTGTGGGGGCCATTATCTTCACTGACGAGGGTATTTCAACAGGAATCCGCAGAGTCCGCCCCGCGTATGCCCAAGGGGCCGATTGCAGCCGGCCGCGCGAAAAAACAGGAAAATGCCTGTAACAAAAGAATCCTGTCTGCGTCGTAATAAGCAGAAAAGCGATGCCCTCTCGGGATTGACGCGGCCTCAGTGGGGCTCAGTCACGAAGATACCCGATTGAGCGGCAAGCTGGTCTTTCGATCAGCAGAGCGTAAGGAATCATTTATCAGGGCTGTAGCCGTTATAGACGGATGTCAGCACGCGGTTGTTTTTTGCGGCGGCGAAGGTGCGAACTGTGTGTCCACCGGCCTCACCACAGCCGGTGTGAGACGGGGCCCCCACTGCCCCAGTTCTCCAGCAACAGTTTCCCATTGCCACATCATACGGAATCTCGGCGTCGGTATGGAACTGGCAGGCGACACCAAACCCACAATCGCCAACAGCGCCTTCGCCGCCAGCCGCAAATCAGGTCGTGGATGAGGCCGTCCGTGATCGGGCGGGACTCCCAGATGCGATGTTTCGACAGGGGGGTTGCATCGACGGGGGTTTTTGTGTATAAATAGAATGTGAGTGATGTTCCGATGTTGATGCTCTTCGCGGTGTCGGCTCCATAGTGCGTTGGCGAGTGAGGGAAAGGGTATTCCATGAGAAATCTGCTTATCGCGAGTCTTGTTCTGGCGGCAATTACGGGTCCTTCGTTGCATGCCGCGGTCCTGAATGTCCCGGCGGAATACCCATCGATCCAGAAGGCTATTGACGTCAGTGACCACGGAGACACGGTGCGCGTCGCGCCCGGTATGTACTTCGAGAGGATCAACTTCAACGGCAAGAACATTGTGGTCACCAGCGAAGACCCGAACGATTCGAGAATTGTCGGCTACACCATCTTGAACGCCGAGGGAGAGGGCAGCGTCGTAACCTTCCAGAGTGGCGAGACCTCGCGCGCGGTCCTGACCGGCTTCACGCTCACCGGCGGCGTCGGCACGCTGACGAGCTCTGGTTCGACCTACAAGTACTACTACGGGGCCGGCATCTACTGTCGGTATGGATCGCCGACGATTACGCACAACGTGATTGCGAACAACCTGGGGCCGTATTCACGAGAAGAGGTTCGCGTGGACCTCGGCGACGGGTCCTACTACATGACGTACAATGACGTCTATACATACGGTGGCGGGATCTACTGTTCGGGCTCGGCCACCATCACGAACAATCTGATCTACAGGAACACCGCCTACCAGGGCGGCGGAATCTGTTCGGAAGGATACGCCACCTTGGCCAACAACCTCATATATGACAACTCGGCTGTCTACGGCGGGGGCGTGACGGTCAATGCAGGGCGTCTGACCAACAA
Organism: uncultured Pirellulales bacterium; assembly: GCA_964399325.1. Taxonomy (GTDB): domain Bacteria; phylum Planctomycetota; class Phycisphaerae; order Sedimentisphaerales; family Anaerobacaceae; genus JAFGLV01. The sequence continues at coordinate 9,959 of CAYNQP010000033.1, read as the reverse complement.
TACGATCGTGGGCAACGATGCGGATCTCGAACCGGAGCAGGGCATGGGAGGGAACGTGTACGCCTCGTTCAACTCCGACCCCACGAGGCTTGTCATCGTCAACAACATCATCTGCAACGCCGAGAGCGGTGGTGGCCTTTACTGGTTCGAAGCTATCGAAGACCCCATCTGCTACAACAATGTCTGGGGCAATCTCCCGGCCAACTATGTCACGCAAGACCCGGGCACAGGTGAGCAGCTATTCGATGGCGAGGCGGACTGGACGAATCGACACGGGAACATCTCCGAAGACCCGGCCTTCCTGACCGCCTGGAACCAGCGCTACCATCTCGATGCCACGTCTCCATGCGTCAGCGCGGGGGACCCGAGCTTCGTGCCGTGGCCGGGCGAGACCGACATCGACGGTGACCCTCGGGTGTATGCCGTGCGTGTGGACATCGGCGCCGATGAACACATCGGTTACGTCAAGCCGCTGGCGCAGGCCGGGGCCGACCAGCATGTGTTGACGCCGGAGCCGGTCGTTTTGGACGGGACCGGCAGTTACTTCTCGGACCCCACCGGCGTCACGACGTTTCAGTGGACGCAGAGCGAAGGGGCCTCGGTGGATATTGACGATCCCACGGTGGCCACGCCGACGTTCATCCCCCCGGCCAAGGGTTGGTACAAGTTCCAACTTGTCGTCGGAGACGCTCAACATGCCAGCAAACCGGACGAAGTCCTGGTCGTGGTGGGAAACGAGCGCCCCGTGGCCGATGCGGGGCCGAACAAACTGTGGCAGGCGCCGGGCGGCATTGCCCTCGACGCCTCGGGCTCGTACGACGCCGACCCGCCGGATGAGCTGACCTATGCGTGGACCCAGATTGATGGACCGCCGGTCAGTCTGACCTACCCCAATGTTGCCACCGCGTATTTCGCGTGCCAGGAAGCCGGCGTCTATCGGTTCGAACTGGTCGTCAATGATGGTTTTGTTGACAGCGAGCCCGACGTAGTGAAGATCGAAGCGGCCCCTTTCACGTCAGACGCCGAGGTATTTACCGTCACCGACGAACCAGAGATGTACTACTTCTACGTCGCGGCGTCCGGGACTACGGTTGCGTACGCAGGCATGGACCAGTCCGGTGTAGTGACATGGAATATCTACTGCACGGACACCACGACGGGAGATACCTTGAAGTTTGACGCGGGACTCACCGACACCAAACCCAAGCTCGACGGCGGCATCGTGGTGTGGGCCAGCGGATCGAGCAGCTACTACAACACCATGTGCACGAGCCTTTGTGCGGCCGACCTGGTCGGGGGCAAGGTGCGCCGTCTCCAAAGCGCCCGTTCGGACGAATCCTATGGCTACCCGGCCATCTCGGGGAACAAGATCGTCTATCTGAGACACCGCAACGTCGATACGGGAGACTCGGAGCGATACCAGCAGTCACCTTACGATATTTGCGGGGCGGACATTTCCGATTTGTCCAATCCGGTGTTCTTCACCATCGCCGAGCAGGTCGGACACGGCTGTCCCTACCCGTTTGACAACTACTACTATGCGAACGAGGATTTTGTCGATGTCTCGGGCGACATCGTGGTCTGGGAGGGCGACGGTGACATCTACGGGGCGGACATTTCCGATCTGAGCAACATCAGAGTCTTCCCGATCTGCACAAACCCGCAGCGTCAGTCTGACCCTGCCGTCTCGGGCCACTTGGTCGTGTGGACGGACGAGCGCAACGATATGGGTGACATCTACGGTGCTGATATCTCGGATCCGGAGCACATCCGCGAGTTTGAGATTTGCGTTCAGCGCGGATGGCAACTGCGGCCCGATGTTGACGGTGCGCTGATCGCTTTTGTCGACGGGGACGACTATACGGGGTACATCTGGACGTATTGCTACTCGCCTGAGTACGGTTTCGTCCCGTACTCGCTTCCCGGCTACAACCGTGGGGCTGCCCCCAGAATTGACGGTGCGAGCATCGCTTGGCGGAACGGGAGCTATCAGGTTTCCGGCGCTCGGGTGAGATTCGGGTACGGCTCGGCAAGCGGTCCCATCCAGAATGCCACGACCGGGCAGACCTATGACTACATCCAACATGCCATCTTCGGCGCCACCGGTGGCGACGTGATCGCCTTGCCGGAAGGGACGTATCGGGAGAAGCTCTGGCTCGCCGGCAAGAACGTGACAATCACATCGGCCGATCCTACCGATCCCGCCGTCCGAGCCGCTACGATATTCATCGGGCAAGGGCAGCTCGTGACGTTCGCCGACGGTGAGACCGAAGACTGCCTCTTTACCGGCTTCACGGTCACTGGCGGCGGCTTCGGCCTCTACTGCGGCGGTTCGTCTCCCACGATCAGTCTTTGTGACGTGATCGGCAACCGCGATGCCGGGGTCAAGCTGGGCGGCACGAGCCGGCCGATCATCAGCCAGTGTAACATCACGGACAACGGCATCGGCGTGGAGATGTGGGTGCGCGTGATGGGTCGGGTCATCCCTCACAACTATCCGACGCTGAGGAACTGCCTCATCGCTGGGAATCGAGCCGAGGGCATTCTCGGAAGCAATCCGACCGTCGAGAACTGTACGATCGCCGACAATGGTGGTGTTGGCGTCACCGCCGTACGTACGACGGTCAGGGACTCCATTGTCTATTTCAACAATGGCGGAGGTGTGAACGTCGAAGGCAAGCTCGAACTGACCGTGAGCTACAGCGATATTCAGGGCGGCGCTCCGGGTGAGGGTAATATTGACGCCGACCCGCTCTTCCGGGCGCCGGCCGACTATCACCTCAAGAGCCAGGGCTGGTCGTGGGACGTGCTGCAAGGACAATGGAGCTGGGACGACATGACTAGCCCCTGTATCGACGCCGCGAACCCGAGCGCACCGCTGGGTCAGGAGATGCCCTGCAATGCGGGTGGTCCATTGAGCGAGCGGGCCGTCAACGACTGGCTCAACATGGGTGTCTATGGCGGTACGGCCGAGGCAAGCCTGGCGCCCAGGTGGGGCGAATGATTATTCGTCCCTACATGCCCAGGGCCCGGATTTGGTCGAACAACCGCTGATACATCACGTTCATCAGATATAGGCACAGGACCGTGACGACCAGAACGACGGCGGTGATGATCGCTCGGGTGAAGGGTTTGTAGCGAGGATTGAGCCAGACGAGCGGCAGGGCCAGCGGTCCGAGACAGAGCAGCGCAATCACAGTGCTTGACTTGGCGAAGTACCATTTCTTGGGCCGAGATTTTGAACTGGCCCGGCCCGATCCGTCCAGGAACTCGCCACAGTAGCGACACTTGATAGCCTCTGACTGAATCGACTCGGCACAGAAGGGGCATTTCTTCATGGACGCCCCCTCTTGCCACGAGGACCCGTCCCGTTCCTGTGCTACAGGTTTTGCGTCATCGTGTGTAATCAATTCCGTCGCCATACCCTAATTATCGGTTCTTCAGCATCGTTTCTTTAGAAGCTTCCCCTGGGTATCCCCTTGGTGCTACTGGTCCTACGCCGACGGGCAGGACCTTGTTCTCTGCCTACAGGCTCAGGAAGACCGAGCTTTTTCATATTGCGACTGTGCCTATCTGGCGTATAGTGGTCGCCATGGACGATGAGAAGCTTACCGCGTACGTGGACGAACTGCCGAATCTCTGCGGTTCTGAAGACCGTGTGGCCGCAACGATGAACCGGCCCGGACCCTTCTATCTCCCCGAGAGTGGCGTTGCGTTCGACCGTGCCAAGAGTGTTTCCGCCGTTGCGCTGCACATGCACCAGCCCCTGATCCCGGCAGGGGGGGACGATCTTCAGACCGCCGATCTCATCAGCAACCTCCGGTACATGATGGACCACCCGGACGTCGGCGATAATCACAACGCGTCGGTGTTCATCCGATGCTACCAGCGCATGGGCAAATTCATCCCGCAACTGGTCCAGGCGGGCAAACAGCCCCGCGTGATGCTGGACTACTCAGGTTGTTTGCTCGACGGGATGTGCCGGATGGGGCTTTGGGACGCGATCGACAGCCTGCGGACTATTACCTGTGATCCGGCGTACCGCGCGTGCGTCGAGTGGATCGGCATGCCTTGGGGGCACCCGGTGGCGCCCTCGACGCCGGTGCAGGACTACCGTCTGCACGTCCGGGCGTGGCAGCACTTCTTCGCTTCCTTGTTCGGCTTCGAGGCGCTGAGCCGGGTGAGAGGTTTCTCGCCCAGCGAGATGGCGCTGCCCAATCATCCGGATGTCTGCTACGAGTTCGTCAAGACCCTCAAGGAGTGCGGCTATCGCTGGGTCTTGGTCCAGGAGCACACGGTCGAACGCCTCGAAGACGGCGGCGCCATCGCGCAGCCGCACGTGCCGCACCGGCTGGTCGCCAGGAACTCACAGGGCCAGACTCTTTCCATCACGGCCATCATCAAGACCCAGGGTAGCGACACCAAACTGGTCGGCCAGATGCAGCCCTACTTCGAAGCCAAGGGCCTCAATCGCCGGGAGTTGGCCGGAAGACCCATCCCGCCAATTGTCACCCAAATCGCCGATGGCGAAAACGGCGGCGTCATGATGAACGAGTTCCCCCCGAAGTACATGGATGTGATGAATGAGGCTTCCGGCAGCGAAACGCCGCCGGTGAATGTGACGGAGTACCTGGAGTATCTGGACAGCATCGGACTGTCCGAAGCGGACTTTCCCGCTATCCAACCCATCATGCAGAAGCGGATATGGGACCGATTCACGGACGGCGCCGGGCCGGAGGCCATGGAGAAGCTCATCGGCGACCTGCTGAAGGAGGACGACCGCTTTCACATGACCGGCGGCAGTTGGACCAACAACATCTCCTGGGTGCGCGGCTACGAACACGTGCTGGGGCCGATGCAAACGGCCAGCGTCATGTTCGCCGAGAAAGTGCTGGCGCGCGGTGTCGCGACGACGGAATCGCGCTATCGCAACGCACTGTTGCACCTGTTTGTGACGCAGACAAGCTGTTTCAGGTACTGGGGTGAGGGGCTCTGGACTGACTTCGGCCGGGAGTTGTGTCGGCGTGCGGTCGAGGTCCTGGACCGCGATTTTTGATCGTGCCGGACGGCGTGTTGCCGTCGGCGTCGAATGTGTTATAGTTCTGGCATATTGATGGACAGGATGCCGGGGCTGCGTCCTCTGCAATCTGATCCCACGCGAGATGACTGATAGGGGGAGTGTTAGGAGTGCGGCCATGAGAAATGTCATGAGGGTCCGGAGCCAAGTCGTTGCCATCGTCCTGTTGGGAAGCATTCTTGTCGGGGGGGCGCGCGCCCAGGAGGCGACCGAAGTCGCTTCCCCGGATGGGAGAATCCAGGTCACCGTCCATCTCGCGGAGCTCTCAGACGCCTATCCCAAAGGCACGCGTCTGTACTACAGTGTCAAATATGACAATCAGGAGATCTTGCTGGATTCGCCTCTGGGGATCGAGATCGAAGGCACCCCCGATATGTCAGGGAACTTGGCCATTGTCAAGACGGATCGGCAGGTTGTTGACCTGACGTGGCAGCGGGTCTGCGGCAAATCCAAGATGGTCCGCGACTGCTGCAACGAGCTGCGCGTGACGCTCCGGACCCAGACCGAGCCGCAACGGACTTTCGACGTCCTCTGGCGGGCGTACGATGACGGCGTGGCCTTTCGCTACTTTCTGCCCGACCAACCCCAGATCAAACAGTTCCGTCTGATGGCCGAGCGATCCTGGTTTCGGTTTGCCGGCGATCACACCGTCTGGGCGGCCAATTACGAGCGTTTCGAATCGTCGCAAGAGACCGAGTTCTTTCAGAAACGCCTGTCGAACATCGCGACCGGCAGCGTCTATGGCCTGCCGTTGCTCGTCAAGGCCGGCGAAAAGGCCTGGGTCGCCATTGCCGAGGCGAATCTCACGGATTGGGCCGGCATGTACATCACCGGATTGTCCGATGTCCCCAACACGGTTTGCACGCGCCTGGCCCCGCATCCGAACGATCTCAAAGTCCGCGTGACGTCCCAGACGCCGCGGTATAGTCCTTGGCGCGTGCTGATGATCGCCTCCGATCCCGGCAAGCTGATTGAGTCGAACATCATCGATAACCTGAGCGAGCCGTGTGCGCTGGCCGATACGTCGTGGATCAAGCCGGGCAAGTGCGCCTGGGACTGGTGGTGGCCCGGCGGCTATGCCCCGGATGTGGATTTCAAGCTGGGCCCGAACAACGAGACCATGAGGTACTTCATTGACTTTGCCGCCGAGATGGGCTGGGAATACCAGCTTGTGGACTGGCAATGGTACGGCCCGCCCTTCGAGGCCGAGATCGGGGGCGCGCCGCATCCGACCAGCGATGCCACGACCTCGATCTCGGGAATCGACATCCCGACACTGGTCCAATACGCCAAGGGCAAGGGCGTTCGACTCTTCGTCTGGCTGCACTGGGCCCACGCGAACAAGCAGATGGACGAAGCGTTTCCGCTCTACGAGAAGTGGGGCGTCGCGGGCGTCAAGATCGACTTCATGAACCGCGACGACCAGGAGATGGTCAACTACTATCATCGCGTGGTCAAGAAAGCTGCCGAGCACCACTTGCTGGTGGATCTGCACGGGGCCTACAAACCGACGGGGGAGAGTCGGACCTATCCTAATTTCATCACGCGCGAGGGCGTGATGGGCAACGAATACAACAAGTGGTCGGATCGCGTGACTCCGGACCACTGCTTGACGATCCCGTTCACGCGCATGCTGAGCGGTCCGATGGACTTCACGCCGGGCGGGTTCCGGCACGGCACGAAGGAAACGTTCAAGGCAGTGGGAGGCGATACCCCCGCGCCGATGGTGTTCGGGACGCGTGCGTTTCAATTAGCGATGATGGTCGTGTACGACAGCCCCCTGCAGGTGCTCTGCGACACGCCCTATGAGTATCGCCACAGTCGGGCCGGCCTGGACCTCCTCAAGATCGTCCCCACCACGTGGGACGAGACCAAGGTGCTCAACGCCCAGGTGAGTGATTTCATCACGGTCGCAAGACGTTCAGGCGACGAATGGTACGTCGGTTCAATGACCGACTGGACCGCTCGGAGTCTCGAGATCCCGTTGAGTTTCCTTGGCGACGGCGCCTACGATGCCACGATCTGGGTCGACGCCCCCAGCGCGGGTCACAACCCGGCTGCCTTGACGAGAATAACTCGCTCGGTCACCAAAGACGACACCCTCACCGCTAAAATGGTCCCCGGCGGCGGCCACGTCGTCCAACTGAAGCCTGCCCAGTAGGCTGTTCGTTCATCCGCTCGCGCGTGACCACACGATCGGATCTATGCCTTGGCGACGGCGTCGAGCCAGGTTTGGGCCATCAGGGAGGCGCCGGCCATCGTGGGATGGACGCCGTCGCCGGCCCAGTAGTTGGGGGCGGTGGTCTTGACGGCCTCGTCGAACATCGACTGGAACGGGACGAACACGGCGTTGAAGTCCGTTGCGACCTGCTTGGCCGCGGCCCGGTAACCGTCGAACTCGGGGAACCACTTGTCGTTGACGGCGCCGCAGCGCAGTACGAAGGGCTCGCAGATCACCAGCTTCACCCCGGGCAGCTCGCGCTGGGTACGCTCGATGAGAACGTGGTAGTCTCTCTCGTAGACTTCAATCGTGCCGTCGTACTGGCCGTTGAGCATGTGCCAGATATCGTTGACGCCGATGAGAATACTCACGACGTTGGGCTTCAGCGCGATGCAGTCCTTGTCCCAGCGGTCGGCGAGCTGGAAGACCTTGTGGCCGCTGATGCCGCGATTGTAGACCTTCAGATCGGCGGCGCAGTATTGGGCCAGCAGGTGCGCGCCGGCCAGCAGGGTATAGCCGTTGCCCATCGCCCGCGCGTCGTTGGCGGTGCCCTCGCGCCTGCGGTCCCGGCCCATGTCGGTGATCGAATCGCCCTGGAAGAGGACGACGTTGCCCGCACCGATAAGGCTTCCAGACGGACGGCCGGACACGCGTTTCATGGTCTCGCCACAGCCGGCGACGGATAACAGGGAGGAGGCGGTCAGAGCGGCGGCAGTTGTCCCGGCAGCATGGCCCAGGAAGCGACGGCGTGTGCTGCGATTGTCTGAGGGGGGTGTATTGGTCATCTGCATTCTCCTTCTGGTTGAAAGGTGTGTCACAGTCTGCGCGTAGGGGCGAATAATCATTCGCCCTTGGTCAGTAGGTACCACATTGTGACGTATTGCGGCGCTAAGTTCAAGATACCTCGTCCGTTCTCGTAGGAGATGGGTACAGGTTGTCCGGGCGAGCCATCCGGCGCCAGCGCGTGGCACACCCAGCGGCCTGCGGGCAGAACGATCCGTCCCTCGACCGGCTCAATCCGCACGGGTGCTTCCCCCCAGTCGCGGCCGACCGTCCGCCGGTCTTCGGAGAATTGCATCCCCGTGTTTTCGCACCGCCCGCAGGTGGTGACGAGAATTGTCTTGCCGCCATCCAGCGGTGTGCTGGTCAGGGCCGCGAATTCAGGCGAAGTGATCTGCACCTGTCCTGCGGTTGCTTCTTCGAATCGGCTTGCGCGCCCCGTATATGCCTGAGCTTGCTCACTCGTGACGCTATAGAGCCCTTTGCCGGTGTCGTCCACAGACCATTTCATCTCGGGCTTCTCGCCCGCACTCGCCTTTGCCGCCGGAAGCTCGGTGTAGCTTGGAATGATCCCGGCCCGCAGCATGTCTCGATACGTTACGCCGTCGGTCTGCCTCAGGAGGCCAAGCATGTCTCGGTCATGTCGCAGGTGCAGTCGGGCCAGGTCGGCCAACTGATTCGCCGACTTCACAACGTGCACGACTTGTGCCGGCGAAAACGGCGGGATGGCTGCCTCGCGGAAGATGGCGGCGCCGGCCCGCATGAAACCCCATTTGGCCGGGTTGGTGTCGATATCGAAGTAGCTGTTGAGATGCTCGCGGGCCCAGTTGTCGGAACTGTGCGAATACGTGTAGAGCCAGATGCCGTCCCAATCCTGAGCGGCGGCGAAAGAGGCGACCATCGGCACGCACTCGGCTTGGGCGTCCATCGGGGCCGGGTGGTTGTATTCGCTGAGCGTGAATGGCTTGCCCGCCAGCCGCTCGGCCGCGATTCGGAACAGGGTGGCCTCCTCTGGGTGGTCGGTCATGGGTCTCTGCTCGACGGTCCAGTTGCCGGCGTCCCAGGGCTGGCCCGGAAAGCGGGGGTGCTGCCAGTAGGCATGGGAGTCGATAAAGTCCATGCCGCTTTGGGCATACTGGCCCAAGGGCCCGAACACGACGGTCCCGGTGACGAGGGCCTTACAGCCGAGGTCGTTTCTAATGAAGTCGCGCATGCTGTCGAAGTAGGCCTTCTCCGTTTCCGCCAGGAACATCATACGATCGAGTATCCGCGGTTGGCTTTCGTTGTCTCGGAAGAGTGTCACGGTCCCTTCGCTCAACGACTCGCCTTCGGCCAGAGCCACCTGCCCGCCAGGGCGAAGCTCGACGTTCGCCAGGCTGAAAGGTGCTGCGTCACCCCCGAAGGCGAAACTGATCCTTGCGTTGCTCTCATCAGCCGTGGCGACAAAGCCGAAACTGAAGCGATTCATCTGGCCGGTCAGTTGGACCTGCCGTGAAAAGCCGAGATTGTCCCAGGGGTCGTGAGCCTGTCCCACGCTGCAACTGATCTGACGTGGCGGGTCGGCGGCAGCATCGAAGGAGAGCGTGTAGTACTGACCCTGTGTCAGGGCCAAACCTCCCTGGTTAATCTGGAGGTGCCAGCCGGTGTCGTCGGCCTTGTCGACCATGACTTGCATGATCCCCCGATTCAGCAACAAGGACGCCCGGCAACCTTCATGCTGCTCCAGGTTCCAATCCGCCGGAAGATCTCTTTCGTTGTTCCATGAGGCGAAATCCCCGTTTTGCAGCATGTTGTCACCGAGTGGCTGTGTCCCCTGGGCCCAGGCGGCACGCAGGGCGGTGTCGGAGCCGTACTGCCGCCGCAACCAGGAATTGAATTGGC
>CAYNQP010000032.1:5239-13860 GCA_964399325.1 uncultured Pirellulales bacterium | reverse complement strand
TCGGGCAGGCGGTGGAAAATCTCGCACACAGCCGGTGCGCCAGGCGGCAGCGGACCCTGCGAGGGATGCCGATCGTAGTCGCCGCGGCACGTGACCGAGCGCTCGCCACGGATGTTGAGTGTCGCGAGTGCATTGAGTTGACCAGAATTGGGAATGCCGGCGATCATTCCGAACTGCTGCTGCACCCCCGGGTCCGAGCGGGTCGGTTCCATACGGCCGAATTCGAGCGGCTTGCCAAGGAGCAGCGATCCTCTCTGATCGCGGAGTTTTGGAGCTTTCTCAAGCACAACAAGAAATGGTGGCTGCTGCCTATCGTGGCCGTGCTGTTGTTGCTGGGATTGGTGATTCTCCTGGCCGGGACTAGCGCCGCCCCGTTCATCTACACGATCTTCTAGGCAACGGTCGGGCGATAAGCTGAGGCTGGCTCTACGGGAGAAGACACCTGATGACAAGCATGACGAGTGCCGTATGGGGAGTTGTCGCTTCCCGCGTGCTCAGGCCGCCGCGCAGTCTGATATTCTTCATTTTCTTCTATCTCTATTTCACCTTCGAAATCGATGTGCGTCTCCTCTACCATTGTGGTGGCCTGATCGACAATTTTCCCGCGTTTTATGAAGGATGGGACTTCTTCCACGGTTTCCTCAGCCACCCTGGAGGTCTTCTCGAATACGTCTCGTCGTTCCTCGCACAGTTGTTCTACTATTCCTGGGTCGGGGCGGCTGTCGTAACGGTTCAGGCATGGCTGATGTGTCTGGGCACGGACTACGTCCTGAAAGCCGTCGGTACGCCGCGCTGGCGCGGCCTGCGATTCATCGGCCCTTTGCTCGTGTTGATCAACTACTCGCAATACTCGGTGCAGCTTACGACAATGATGGGTTTCCTCATCGGTTTGCTGGCCTTCTGTCTCTATCTGCGACTCCGTTCGGACAAGCTCGTTCCGAGCCTCATCCTCTTGCTTACCATCTCGGTGTTACTCTATGTGACGGCGGGGGGGGCGCTTCTGTTGTTTGCCTTTCTGGCCGGGTTGTACGAGGTCTTCTTCTGCCGCCGCGTGCCGATGGCATTGGTGTGTCTGGCTACCGGTGTTGTCATACCCTATGTTCTCGGCGTGGTCGCCTATAGCCAGCGGACGCACGATGCCTATTTCGAGTTGCTGCCCCTGTCCTGGAAGATCATGGATGCTCAGACGATCGCGATCGTGCAGAGAGCCGTCTATGGACTCTATCTGTTCCTGCCGTTGGCGGTTGTTGCTTTGGGGCTCTGGCGCTTCTGGTTCGGCAAGACAGCACCCGTTAGCAGCGCGCCGGCCAAGGGGACTGCCGGACAAGAGTCCGCCCCGCCGAAGCGGCGTTGGACCTTCTGGGGGGACAATCGCGGAGCGTTCGGGCTGAACCTCCCGACCCTGGCTTTCGTCGGGGTCACTCTCGCGGCGCTGGCGCAGTTCCGTGACACCAGGGTGAGAACCCTGTTTCAGGTTGACTACTACTCGCGCCAGAAGATGTGGTCCAAGGTCATCGAGGCCGGTCGGCACAGCCCCTATCACTATCTGGTCTGCCACGCGGTGAACCGGGCATTATATCATACCGGCCGGCTGGGCGACGATATGTTCGCCTTCCCGCAGCACCCCAGCGCGTTGATGCTGACCGCGAGGGAAGCGCTCTGGCAGAAATCCGATACCTGCATCGATTTGGGTCTGCTCAACGAAGCTGAGAATGCCATGACGATAAGCATGGAGATGTTCGGCGAGCGGCCCCTGTTGCTGCAAGGACTGGCGTTGGTCAACATGGCCAAGGGCAACATCAGTACGGCCCGCGTCCTGCTCGGAGCGCTGAGCAAGGTCCCGTTCTGGACGGGCACGGCCCGCGATTGCTTGGCACGCCTGGACCACGACCCCGATCTGTCGAACGACCCGGAGATACAGCGACTGCACGCCGTGATGCTTCACACGGATTTCGTTCGAGGGGGAGATTCTCTCGCGTCGCTTCTGAACGAGAACCCGCGCAATCGGATGGCCTATGAGTATTACATGGCCGCGTTGCTGCTGACAAAGGACCTTGACACGTTCGTAAAGACCTTCGATGCGTTTCATCGCCTGAACGAGTCATTGAGGATCCCACGACACTTTGGGGAGGCCCTGCTGTTGTCCCGGGCCCTGAAGCAGCAGCCGATCGACGTGCCGGGACAGTTCATTGCCACGACCACAAAGACACGGCTTCACGAGTTTCTCCAGGCGATCCAGCGGTATGGCAAGAACATGGCCGCCGGGCGAGCGGCGTTGAAGAAATCCTATGGTGACAGCTACTTCTACTACTATTTCTTTGGAGGCCAAGGGGGCCAATAATGCGTAAACACGTCGTCCTCATCCTGCTATTCCTTGTCTCTACCGCCTCGGTCTGTGCTGTGCTTCAATACCGGTCGAGTCCGCACGAGGCGATCACGCAGTTCGAGCAGGTGGACCGCCCGGCGCGAATACAGCCGGACTACAGTGGGGCGGTCATTCCTCCCAATATTGCCCCGTTGAACTTCTCCATCCAGGAGCCGGGCCGCTTGTATTGTGCCAGGATATCGTCCACGCAAGGTGATCCGGTCGAGGTCTTCAGCCGGGGCCCAACCGTCCTGATTCCAGAGGCATCGTGGCGTGGCTTGCTGGAACGCAACAGGGGCCAGGAGGTGCGTTTCGACATATTTGCCAAGGGTCCGGACGGTCGCTGGAGTCGTTTTCAGCCGATCACCAATGTTATCGCGCAGGAGAATATCGACGCGTACCTGGTGTATCGGAAGATGCACGCGACACATCTGCAAGTCAAGGGCGAGATCGGCATATACTGTCGCGACCTGAGTAATTTCGACGAGTCCGTGCTGCTGCGCGGCAACAGTTTCGAGGGGAGCTGTCTCAACTGTCACGCGTTTCCGCAGAATCGCCCCGACGAGATGCTCCTGGGGGTCCGGTCCTCCAAGTACGGTGTCGGCACCCTGCTCGTCGACGACGGCGTCGTCACGAAGATCGGCGCCAAGTTCGGTTATACCTCCTGGCATCCGAGTGGTCGCATGGCGGTGTATTCGGTGAACAACCTGCCCATGTTCTACCACGCCGCACGCAATGAACCCCGCGACACAGTGGATCTGGATTCGCTCTTGGCCTGCTACCTTGCCGACAAGAAAACCATCGTTGTCGAGCCGCGTTTGGCACAGAAGGACCGTCTGGAGAACTGGCCTGCGTGGTCGGGAGACGGCAAGTACCTGTACTTCTGCAGTGCGGCGAAGCGTTGGTCCAACAAGACACCCCACCCGCCGGAGCAATACGATCAGGTCAGGTATGACTTGATGCGCATTTCCTATGATGTCGACAGCAACACGTGGGGCGAGATTGAAACCGTGCTCTCGTCTCGTGACACGCGCCAGAGTATCGCGATGCCGCGGTGCAGTCCGGACGGCCGGTGGCTGTCCTTCTGCATGTGCAATTACGGCTTCTTTCCCACTTGGCAGCAGGAGAGTGACCTGTATCTCATGGACCTCCGGAAATACCAAGAGACGGGCCGGGCGGCCTATCGACGTCTCGACATCAATAGCGACAGGAGCGAATCATGGCAGACCTGGTCGAGCAACAGCCGGTGGATCGTCTTCAGCAGCAAACGTCTTCATGGCGTGTTCACACGGCTCTTCCTCAGTTATGTGGATGCGTCCGGAAACGTGCGTAGGCCCATCGTCCTGCCCCAGAAGAATCCGGACTACTACGAATCCTGCATTCTCGCATTCAACACGTCCGAACTCATCACGGACTTGCCGAAAATGCGGGGAGAGAAGTTGGCGCGGGTGTTCCGAGACGAGGGCGAGTTGTCGGTCCGGATGCCCATTACGATGGCGACGCCGAGTGCCCCAGGCGTCGCGCCGGCGTCGTCATGGCAGGGTCCGCGTGAGTAGTGTGGAGCCCCGTGTCAGGCTTAAGCAGCGTCCTTTCCCGTGACCGACCGAGGACGGCGCCTGGCGGGAGGAAGTGACATCCACGTGGGTGTCACGGGTGGAGGGATTGTCCTATCCGGCTTATTCGCAGCCCATGATCCTGACACAGGGCGCGACGGAGGCGCGGCACACAGGTCCTCTCCATGGAGGTCATTGCGCGGCGCGCAACAATTTACCCGATGCTCCGAAAATGGACTAATAACGGAGAGGGATTTGTCCGATTTCATGTTGCGGTCACATGCGGATGGAGCGTGCACGGTTCTTGCGGCCGGAAGTCCGAAAGGCATCAGAACATGTCCTTTCGAGGGCAAGAATCGCCGCCGCGGCGGACGACGCGGGTGGCCTTTGCCGGGCGATCTGGTCCCCGGCAGCCGGTGGTAGGGTGGGGAGCGCCGGGCCGACTTCGCCTGTCCCATTACGACGCTGTTGCTATTATCGGCTGGGTGTTAGTGGCGACGCTTGCCCGGGTCGCCGTGAACGGACGATTTTTTTCTTGTATTTGGTATCGGCGTGTGTTAGAGTTTGTGTATTCGACCTGTGGTAGTGTAGCAATTGGCAGCCTGAGGCGATTCTCTGTTGCTGCTGCGGCGGCAACGGTGGCCTACGTGTCTGCCAACAAGTGCATCCGAGCCATACGCTTGTGGGCATGTAAGTACTTGAGCTTGAGAAGCTTAGGTGTTTCGTGCCTGAGGTCGTTAAGCTCTTTAGGGATGGAGGCTTACACCCTTCTTGAAGCCATCACTCGGATACATGCGTGGGAGATGATTGTCGCTGGCCCAACCGTAGCGTTTTGGCCCAGGAAGTCCCGGCAGGAGGTTAGTTCACGTTATTTCGTCCGCCAGGATCTTACGTTACCGGCCTTTTCGCCTGCGATGTGGTATTTTCTTACAAATACCAGGGCCATTGTCGGCCAAGGAGGGTTTTGGTTCGCTGTGGACGTTAGTCCGATCAAGTCGGTGAACACCCGGGCCGATGGTAGCCCAGGGCGGTTACGGAAAGGAGGTGGCAGTCAAAGAGAGTAGAGCGTAGGCAAGTCTATGAATCAATTGTGATGTTCCCTAATTTCTATTTTGTCGGGGAGGACGTATTATGAAGAAACTTACTTTGTTGACATTGATTATCAGTATGGCGCTGTCGACCGTGTCTTTCGCCGGTCTGCAACGCGAAATTTGGTGGGACACGAACGTGGGCAATGTCGCCGCCGCGTGGGCGGTCGTCAACAGTGGTAGGCCCGCAGACCTGGTGGATGTCATCGCTGAATCCGGTTTCGGAGACCAGGGCGTGGACTACTATGTCGCCAGTATGAGTGGTTGGATTGTCGCGCCGGTTGATGGCGACTACATCTTCTATGTCTGCAGTGACGACAATTCTGAATTGCTGGTGAGCCCCAATGACGATCCGGCTGGCGCCGTGTCCGTCGCTACTACGAGCGGCTGGGCGGGCGACCAGGATTGGACCAATGGCAACGTACACCCATCGGAGCCGATCACTTTGGCTGCCGGTCAGCTCATTGCCATCGACTCGGCCATGAACGAAGGCAACGGTGGCGACAACTTCTCCATCGGCTGGATGATACCTGACAGTAATGTGGTCACGCTCATTCCTGACGACGTTACGCTTCCGAGCCATCCGACGAAGGCCAGCTACGCCACAGCAGCATCGCCCGGCAACGGAGCGACGGATGTGATCGACGGCGTGCTGAGTTGGGCCCCTGTAGGAGCCGAGGCGCCGGTGTACGACGTGCTTGTGGGTACAGCTCCGGACGCCCTGGAGATACTGGCTGAGGGTCTCACCGAGGCCACAACAGCAATGGTGCTGGCACCTGACACCACCTATTACTGGCGCGTCGATGTCAGTGGCAGTGAAGGCTTCCTCTGGAGCTTCACAACCGTGGGCGGTGCGCCGGTCATCACCAGCGCTACGGGCGATGCCCAGCTCCTGGGTGGCGCCGCGCAGTTGAAGGTCGAGGCTACGAGCATCATCGCGTCGACGTTTACCTATCAGTGGCGCAGGTTGAATTTCGAACTCGCGCCGGGCATGGTTCTGCCCGACGTCCTGATTCCGGGCGCCGAATCAGCCACGCTGGATATCGATCCGGTAACGGCGGCGGATCAAGGCGAGTACTACTGCGTCGTCACTAATGAGTACGGCGACACAGCATCGGCGGCCGTGTTCATGGATGCCCAGACGGGTCTGATTAACCGCTGGAGCTTCGGTGACAGCGCAGATGGCGTCACGCTTCCGGATTCCGTCGGTGGTGCTGATGCAGTGCTGGTCAATACCACTGGTCTGGCCACCGTGGGAGACGGCCAAGTGAATCTCGGCAACGACGGCGCGCAGAACAGCAACGGCGCAGGTGACAACCTGCCCAACGGCGACTATGTCGATCTGCCCAACGGCCTGGTTAGCAGCCTCACCCAGATGACTATCGAGGTTTGGACGACCTGGCACAACAACACCCAGACATGGGCACGGGTCTACGATATAGGTACCTCTGCCGCTGGCGAGGGTTTCTCTAATAACGGTGCGGGCTACTTCTGCGTCAACGCGAAGAGCAACACCGACTCCATGCAAATGGAGTATAGTGATTCTAGTGGCGCACCCAGCGTTAGACCCGGCGGCAGGCTGCCCCTCGACGAGGAAGTCATGATTACTCAGGTGCATGATGAGAAGGCTGGCCTGGTCAAGTTGTACATCAATGGTGTCGCGGTCGCTGGGTTGCAGCCGGTTCCGTTTGCTCTGAAGACGATGAACGACAACAACATCTGGCTTGGGCGCTCCCAGTGGGGCGACCCGCTGTACGCCGGCTCGTACAACGACTTCCGTATCTATGATATGGCGCTGTCGGCCGAGCAGGTCGCGGCGGACTACCTGGCAGGCCCGGATGCGCTGGGCGTACTGCCTGAGAGCTGCAACGCCGAGTTTACGCGGGTCGGTGACCTGAACGGGGATTGTGTCTATGATCTCCTGGATGCGGCCATGCTTGCGGACACGTGGCTGGTGGATTCGCTGAACAAGGCAGCGGAAATTACAGAATTGCAGGAGGAGTAAGCTGCTGTCTGTAATGTCATGAAGTCATGCTGTGCTGTGACCTAACGGCACGGCAGAAAGACCAAGGGCCTGTACCTTACAACGGTATGGGCCCTTTTTCTCTGCGCTGGTGGCGGCGCGCGAATTCCATAGACACGCCTCGGACAAGCCGATACGCTACGACCGACAATGGCCTTCCGCCTGGGCAGGGTAGACCTCTGGAGGCGTGTGCGTATGGCGCAGAGTGACAGGCAGGCGAACAGCTTGGGCGTCTGTTCAGCCCCGAGGGGGCTGGCGATCCTGGCGGTCGTTGGGCCCAGTATGATTTGGGCGGCCGAGTACGTCGGTCCGGGCGAAGGGATGGTCGACATGTTCGACCGCATCCCGGGCTCGCGTCACGGGGTCGTCCGGCTCGTCTGCGCTGCTGGAAATCCTTCGCGCCGGCCGGTAGGCTGTCGTCCCGACCGATGGAACGTGTGTCCGTCGCCGGAATCGGTGTTTGTGCGTGGAGGACCGAACCTTGTTCGAGCCACATTTGTTGAGCATTCTCGCCAGTGAGAGCCCCGTCGGCATGACCCCCTTGCTCACTCTGGGTATCGGCATCGCCATTGTCCTGGGGATGATCATCGTCTTGCGGATCAATGCGTTCCTGGCCCTGATCACGGCGGCCATGGTCGTGAGCCTGCTGGCCCCGGGTGAGTTTGCCGAGAAGATCAGCCGGGTGGCTGACGCCTTCGGCGCCACGGCGGGCAAGATCGGCGTTGTCATTGCCCTGGCGGCCGTTATCGGGAAATGTCTTATTGACTCCGGCGCCGCCGACCGCATTGTTCGCGTATTTGTCCAATTGCTGGGCGAGAAACGCTGCGCGATCTCGCTGATGACAAGCGGCTTTGTCCTTTCTATCCCGGTGTTTTTCGATACCGTCTTCTATCTGCTCATCCCCTTAGCGCGGTCAATGCACCGGCGGACCAAACGCAGCTATGTGCTGTTGATTCTGGCCATGGGAGCCGGAGCCTCGATCACCCATTCGCTCGTCCCGCCCACTCCGGGGCCCCTGCTCATTGCCGGCACGCTCGGCATCGACCTGGGCATGATGATCATGGTCGGCCTGCTCTGCGCGATTCCGACTGCCGTGGTGATTCTCTTCTTTGTCGGCTGGCTTTCCAAAAGAATTGACATCCCGATGCGTCCGCTGCTGGAGGGGGCGGGGTCCGAACCGGAGCCGCTGCCCGACGAGCAGCTTCCCGGTCTGCTGCCCTCTCTTGGGCCCATCATTCTGCCGGTGCTGATGATCTCGATGCACACGATTGTCTCCACCTTGGCGAAGGACGCCGATCCGACCGCTGCGATCGCGCAGATCGAAAACGTCACGGCCGTGCTCGGCAACGCCAACCTCGCCATGCTGGTCTCGGCGGCCATTGCTCTGACCGTTCTCTGGCGTCAGCGAAGACCCGGCCGCGAACAGCTCGCCAAGATGGTGGAAGGCTCCCTGATGAGTGCCGGCGTGATCATCCTTATCACCTCGGCCGGCGGCGCCTTCGGCGCCATGCTCAAACAGGCGCAGGTCGGCGATGCCATCCAGGGGCTGATGGCTACTGACAGCACGCAACCGATCGGCGGCATCAAGCTGC
>CAYNQP010000032.1:0-5229 GCA_964399325.1 uncultured Pirellulales bacterium | reverse complement strand
TTCTTCGTCGCGACCCTGCTGAAGTTCGCCCAGGGCTCAAGCACGGTTTCGATGATCACGACCTCGGCTATGCTGGCGGGGTTGATTGGCTCCCATGCGGACCTCGGTTATCATCCGGTGTATCTGGCGGCCGCCATCGGATTCGGGGCTCAATGCGGCAACTGGATGAACGATTCGGGCTTCTGGATTTTCGCCAAGATGAGCGGGCTGACCGAGGTCGAGACCCTCAAGACCTGGACCGTCACGGTTAGCACCATGGCCGTCATAGGGCTGGTTTTCACCACCCTGTTCGCCAAGGTTCTGCCCCTGACGTGAACGCCGACGACGATGTCCTCGCTTGCGTGAAGGCCTGCGGCATCTGCGATCGCATCCCGCTGGGCTGGCCGGGGCAGCCCAGCGACCTTGACGGCACGGTCGTCTTTCTGGCCTCTGAGGCCTGTGTCTGCGTTACAGGGCAAATCATTCTTGTGGATGGCGGCTTTACTAACGGTGCGACCAAGGCTATTGTGTAGACCCGACGGTTAGACGAACGACCTACGAATAAGGGAGTAGCCATGTGGACGTCGAACAAAATGATCGCGCTGTACATTCTGCTGTTGCTGGTGGCAATCGGTGTGGGGATCTGGCTTCTTCTGCGTAAGACCCTGCGCACGCGGCTGAACATGAAGAAGGCGCTTCAGGCCGATCCCGATATCAATGACTGGCTTATCGTCTTCGGCTGGACGCCCAAGGTTCTCTACGTCCCGACGATCGCGGCCTCACTCATCGCGGCGCTGCTGATGTTCCTCCAGGAGACGCAATGGGGCGTTTTTGCGTCTATCCCGATCCGGGTGGTGGGCAGCATCTGGTTCGCCATCTTCCTGATCAACTTCATCGTGGAAGAGTACGACATCAGTATCAAGCTCTTGCTTATCGGTATTGTCGGCATCGGATTTATGTTCCTCTGGTTGCACCTGCTCGGCTGGGTGGGTGGTTTTCTCGGTGTGTTCAAGCATCTGGGCTTCTCCATCAGCGGGACGGGCTATCTGCTCATGGCGGCAATCGGCGCCCTGGTGATCTTCATCTCATGGTTGCGCGGCCTGTTCTATTACGTGGCGATTACTCCCAACTACATGAACGTGCAGGAAGGCCCCACCGAGACCGGCGAGCAGATCGGGCGTGAGGACTACAACACGCGCATCGACACCGGTGACTTCCTCGAACGGCTGTGCGGATTCGGGCGGATCGCCATCACGTTCAAAGAGAAGTCGCGTCTGCCGCTGATCCTGCTCGTCTGGCGGGTGCAGAAGAAGGCCCAGCTTCTCGAAAGCGTGCGCGCCAAGTTCGCCGTGGACTATCCCCAGCACCCGTCGAGTCCGCCTGCTGCGACTCCATAGACGGCTGGCCAGCCCACGGTTCCGGCCCAGACAACGGCGCCACTCGCGGGGTATACATCCGGAGGGGAAGACTGCCCCTTTTTTGCCTTGAATCGAGACTTCCAGGTGGATACACTGTAAGGGTATGTGGAGGTACCCCCCGCAGAAGAATTAGGAGGAATTTGCGATGAGAGTATTTGCCGTCACTATTTCACTTCTGGCCCTCAGTGTACCTTTGAGTGCCGCAACACTTACGGTTGATGACGACGGCTTGGCCGACTTCAATGATATTCGTTCCGCAGTGGCGGCGGCTTTCCCCGGTGACACGATTATCGTTGCCGATGGTCTCTACAGAGGGCCCGGCAATCGAAACATCGATTCTGAGGGTAAGGCGATTATGCTGGCCAGCGCCAACGGGCCCGAGCGGTGCATCATCGACTGTGAGAGCAAGGGCCGGGGCTTCTACGTCCACCAGGCCGAGGGCCAAGGCACCGTAATTGAGGGCTTCACTGTCATGCGGGGCCGCGATTCTTACGGTGCAGGCATCTACTGCACGAACGGCGCCTCTCCAACGATTCGCAACTGCATCCTTCGGGACAATTACGCCACCTACTCCGGCGGCGGCATCGCCTGTCAGTCCGAGACGGCTCCCCTGATCGAGAATTGCATCCTCTACTCGAATCACAGTGATTCGCAGGGCGGCGCCATCAGTTGCGATCATTCCGGCGCTATCATTGTCAATTGCACAGTTGCGCGGAACTCTTCCCGCAGCGGAGGGGCGTTGTACTGTTACTACTCGGACCTGCAGATCGCGAACTGCACGTTCGAGCAGAATACTACGGACTACAGGGCCGGGGCGCTCTACTGCTATCGCTCATCTCCGAGCGTGACCAACTGTGTTTTCAGCGGCAACTATGCCACGAACTACGGCGGCGCCGTGTACTTCACTTCCCAGGGGACTCCCGCATTCACCCATTGCACGTTCAACGCCAACACGACCGACTACCGGGGCGGAGGCCTCTATTGCGGCACCAGCAGTATGACGGTGACGCTGACCAACTGCGTCTTCAGCAATCACGCGCAACACGCGATCTATAGCTATTGGGGCCTGGACTCAGCCGTGCGCCATTGTCTGTTCTACGGTAATCTGCCGGCCGACTATTATTATGGCTCGCGGACCGGAACGACGCTGAATGGGGGCAATCAGATCAACAATTTCTCCGACCTGAACGAGAACAACATCTCAGGCGACCCACGTTTCGCGTTTGACGGCGATGTCCGGCTGACCGCAGGTTCGGCGTGTATAGACATGGGCACGAATAACCCGGCCGGGTCGCTGCCCGAGACCGACCCGGATGGCAACGCGCGGCCTCTCGACGGCAATGGTGACGGTCAGGCCGTCGCCGACATCGGGGCCTTTGAGTACAATCCCAGCCAGTCTTCGATGGCGGTCTCCACCGAAATGATCGAGTTCGTCAGAGAGGTTGACGGCACCGTCTCCGAACCTGCAACCTTCGAGATTCTCAATGGTGGCGGCGGTACGCTGAACTGGCAGATCGACTGCAACAGTCCCTGGCTCAGTGTCGAGCCGGCCGGCGGCAGCAGCACTGGCCAGGCATCTGAAGTCATGCTTGCGGCCCATTCCGAAGGGCTAACTCAGGGCATCCATCAGGCGATCCTGACGGTTCGCAACTCACAGGCCGCCGGCAGTCCGCGTACCATGCTGGTCACCCTGCGGGTAAAGGGCACACTGCATGTCCCGAGCCAGTATGAAACCATTCAAGGGGCCGTTGACGCTGCCATGGAAGGCGAAACGGTCGAGGTGGCGCCCGGGACATACAAGGAGTCTGTGTACATTAGTCAGCCTGTCAATCTGGTCGGCATCGGCTGGCCCGTCATCTCGGCCTTGTCGGGCACGACCGTTACGCTGGCTGGAGGGGGTTCCAAGGTGCAGGGTTTTGAGGTTTCCGGTCCCGGCATAGGCATCTACGTTGCGGGGTCCGACAACACCGTCAGCAACAACCTGGTTGCGGGGGCTGACGTGGGCATCCAATTGGACTATGGATCGTCGGGAAACAAGCTGTTGAACAACGAAATTATGACATGCGCGACTGCGGGATTGTATCTCTATCGCAGCAGCGCCAACACGCTCAGAGGCAGCAATCTGCATGACAATCTCTGCAATTTCCGCGTGTCCGGGAGCGCGGCTCCCGACTATATCAACGATATCGACACGAGCAATACGGCCAACGGCAAGGCCATCTACTACCTCGTCGGCCAGTCCAATATCACAATCGGGCCCGCCGACAACGCCGGCTGTGTCGTCGCGGTGAGTTGCTCGAACGTGACGATCTCCGATCAGGCATTCAGTGACAACGCCTACGGCGTGCTCTTTGTCGGCACGAGCCGCTCTCGCGTAGAGGGGTGTGTCATTACCGACAACGTTGACGGCGGCATTATCCTTCGGGA
The DNA here is from genome assembly GCA_964399325.1 of uncultured Pirellulales bacterium. Classification (GTDB taxonomy): domain Bacteria; phylum Planctomycetota; class Phycisphaerae; order Sedimentisphaerales; family Anaerobacaceae; genus JAFGLV01. Next base: position 1,405 of record CAYNQP010000032.1, on the reverse strand, counting down.
ATCAAGCGACAACACGCTGATGAATAACACCATCTCGAATTGCCGCTATGGGATCAGTCTCGACCGCTCCGGCGGCTGCCTGCTGCGAAGCAACACGATGGACGGCAACTTGTACGGCTTCGGATGCACCGGAGGCGTGGAAAGCGACTTCGACCAGGACATCGCCAGCTCGAACCGTGTGGACGGCAAGCCGGTCTATTACCTCGTCGGTTTGAGCCAGGTCGCCATCGACCGCTCCAGCAACGCCAGTTGCGTGTTCGCCGTGGGATGTTCGCAGGTCACGATTCGTGATCTGGTCCTGGAGGGAAACGGCGCGGGTGTTACCTTTGCCTATACCGACGATTCTGTCATCACGAACGTCACGGCCGCAGGTAACGATCGTGCCGGCATTTGCCTGATCTCTTCGTCCGGGAATACGGTCTCAGGCAACCGTGTCTCGGACAACAGAGACGGCATCCTCATCAACAACAGTCAGGGTACTCGTCTGGACGGAAATCGCATTTCGTTCAACCGAGGCGGTGTCTGGGCCGCTTACAGCGACTTCGAGATGACCAATTGCTTCGTCAACGGCAACTATCCGAATGGCGGGGTCTATTTTGAAGGCGACATGCAGGCCAGTATCCTCAACTGCACGATCTGTGGCAACGGTGGCTCGCAAAACGTGTCCGGGATCTACTGCGGCTACTCGAGCCAAGTGACCTTGGGCAACTCGATTGTCTGGGCCAATTACCCCACCCAAATCGGCGGCTACGACACGGTCAATACGCGGAACTGCGATATCCAGGGGGGCTACGAAGGCCAGGGTAATATCGATGCCCTCCCCATGCTGACGCCCGACGGCCACTTGCGCCTGGGGTCGCCCTGCATCGGCGCGGGTGGGGCGACGCGCCAATTCTTCAGCGACCATGATATTGACGGCGAGCCTCGCTCGGGGCGTGGCGGCGTAGACATTGGCCTCGACCAGTACAACGATGCCGACAGCGACGGGCTGCCGGACTGGTGGGAGTCGGAGTATTTCAACGACACGACGATCGCGGCACCCGATTGGGATGCCGACAACGACGCCCACACAAATATCACGGAGTATGAGGTCTATTCGAGCGATCCCGCGATGCCTGCCGTGGCTTTTTACGTCAATACCGAACGGCCTGACGATGCTGGCGATGGCTTGTCCTGGGAGACCGCCAAGCGGAGCATCCAGGCGGCTGTGAACCTGTCCGACAACGGTGACAGGGTCTATGTGGCGCCCGGGCTGTACGAGGAGAACATCACCACCGGTGGCCGTCTGATCCTGCTCGGAGGGCTCGATGCGCAGGACGCCGCTGTCGTGGCCGCAACCGCTATTGCGGGCACTATCACCATCGGCAGCGGCGAGACGCCCGGCTGTGTCGTTTCCGGGTTGACG
>CAYNQP010000031.1:0-13886 GCA_964399325.1 uncultured Pirellulales bacterium | reverse complement strand
TGGCAGCCCAGTCTATCAAGCTCGCCCCGCGCCCACCATCCGTAGGGCAGGTCAGTCCTCACGACGTGGAAGACCTAGCCCGAGACGGCGGAGCAGCCGGAGCAGGGAATATCATACCGCTATCTGCGCAGAAGGTTTCAAACGGAGAAGGGTGAAAGAGGGGATTCGAACCCCCGACCCCCGGATCCACAATCCGGTGCTCTAACCAGCTGAGCTACTCTCACCATGAAAACAAGGTGCGCCGAAAGCCCCTCGACGCACCTTGATATTCTACAGACCAAGCGGTCTTTGTCAACGGGGTCTTACTTGTTTCTGATCGCCGCCTGCGCCGCAGCGAGCCGGGCGATCGGCACGCGGAACGGGGAACACGAGACATAGTTCATCCCGACGCGGTGGCAGAAGTCGATACTGCTGGGCTCGCCGCCATGCTCGCCACAGATCCCGACCTTCAGTTTCTTGCGGGTCTTGCGGCCGAGCTTGGTGCCCATTTCGACGAGCTTGCCGACGCCCGTCTGGTCGAGCTTCTGGAACGGGTCGGCGGCGTAGATACCCTTGGCGACGTACTCGCCGAGGAACTTGCCGGCGTCGTCGCGGGAGAAGCCCATCGTCATCTGGGTCAGGTCGTTGGTGCCAAAGCTGAAGAACTGGGCCTCCTCGGCGACCTCATCGGCCGTCAGGGCCGCCCTGGGCACCTCGATCATCGTGCCGACCATGTAGGCGATCTTGGCTTTCTTCTCCTTGAAGACAGCGTTGATCTCGTCGACGACCTCGTCCTTGACCAACTTCAACTCGGCGACGGCGCCGACCAGCGGGATCATGATCTCGGGCAGGACCTTCTTGCCCTTCTTCTTGACGTTCAGGGCCGCCTCGATGATCGCGCGGGCCTGCATACGAGCGATGGCCGGATAGGTGATCGACAGCCGGCAGCCACGGTGCCCCAGCATCGGGTTGAACTCGTGCAGCGATGCGACCTTGTCCTGGACGACCTTCGGCTTGACACCCAGCCGCTTGGCCATCTCAGCCTGGCTCTTGGCATCCTGAGGCAGGAACTCGTGCAGCGGCGGATCGAGCAGGCGAACCGTCACGGGCAGCCCCGCCATTGCGGTGAAGATACCCTCGAAATCCTTCCGTTGCAGCGGAAGCAGTTGCTTCAAAGCGCCCTCGAACTGCTTCTTGGCAACCGCGTACTCTTTCTGAACCGCCTTCTTGGCGGCGCTGTCCTCGGCCTTGGCCAGGTTCTTCAGCATGACGGCGTAGTCATCGGCAGCCAGAATCATCTGGCGTACCGGCCAGATCCGCTCGCCCTCGAAGAACATGTGCTCGGTGCGCGTCAGACCGATGCCTTCAGCCCCGAATTCACGGGCCCGCTGTGAGTCGGCCGGTGTATCGGCATTCGTGCGCACGCCGAGGGTGCGGATCTGATCGCACATCCTCATGAACTTGCCGAAATCGCCACTGAGGGACGCCGAAACCGTAGCCAACTGGCCCTTCATCACCTCACCCTTGGAGCCGTCGAGGCTGATCCAGTCGCCCTCCTTGAGGGTGACCTTGCCAATGCCCAGCTTCTTGGTGGCGTAGTTGATGTTCAAGCCGCTGACGCCGGCCACGCAACACTTGCCCATCCCGCGGGCCACGACCGCCGCGTGGCTGGTCATGCCGCCGAACGCCGTCAGGATACCCTGGGCCGCATCCATGCCACCGATATCCTCCGGGCTGGTTTCTTTCCGCACCAGGATGACCTTCTTGCCCTTCTCTCTCCAGGCCTCGGCAACGTCGGCCGTGAAGACGATCTGGCCGACCGCGGCGCCGGGAGAAGCCGGCAGACCCGAGGCAATCACGTCGCGCTTGGCCTTCGGGTCGAATTGCGGGTGCAACAACTGGTCCAATTGGTCCGGCGTCACACGCATGACCGCCTCTTTCTTCGGGATCAGCCGCTCGTTGACCATGTCCACCGCGATCTTGACCGCCGCCGGGGCCGTGCGCTTGCCCGTACGCGTTTGAAGGATATAGAGCTTCTTCTCCTGGATGGTGAACTCCATATCCTGCATGTCCTTGTAGTGCTTCTCCAAGCGGGTCATGAGCCTCGTCAGGTCCTTGTAGGCCTTGGGCATGATCTTGTTGAGCTTGCTCAGTTCAATGGGCGTGCGGATGCCGGCCACGACGTCCTCGCCTTGGGCATTCATGAGAAACTCGCCATAGAACTCCTTCTGGCCCGTGCTGGGGTTGCGGGTGAAGCACACGCCCGTGCCGCAGTCTTCGCCCATGTTGCCGAAGACCATCGCCTGGACATTGACAGCGGTGCCCAGCAAGCCCTTGATATCATTCAATTCGCGATAGCGAATGGCGCGGGAGCTGTCCCACGAGCCAAACACGGCGTTGACGGCGTATTCAAGCTGCTCTCTGCCGTCCTGCGGGAACATCTTGCCCACGTGCTTCTTGTAGACCTTCTTGTACTCTTCCACCACGCCCTTGAGCTGCTCGGCACTGAGCTCGCTGTCGATCTTCACGCGGGCCTTCTTCTTGGCCACATCGATCTTCTCTTCGAAGGACTCGTGAGGGCAGCCCATCACGACGTCGCCGAACATGTCGATGAATCGGCGATAAATATCGTAAGCGAAGCGGGCGTTGCCCGTCCTCTTGATGATGCCTTCGATCACATCGTCGTTGAGACCCAGGTTCAGGACGGTGTCCATCATGCCAGGCATGGAAACGGCGGCACCGCTGCGTACGCTGACCAGCAGCGGACGACTCGGATCGCTCATCTTGGCGCCCATGGCCTTTGCCAGCTTGGCCACATTGGCATCGACATCATCGGCCAGCCCCTTCGGCCACTTGCCTCCCGACTTGGAGTACTCACCGCAGACCTTCGTCGCAATCGTAAAGCCCGGCGGCACCGGCACGCCCAGATTGGTCATCTCAGCGAGGTTGGCCCCTTTGCCCCCCAACAGCTCCTTCATCTTGGCATTGCCTTCAGCCTTCCCGTTGCCGAAGAAGTACACCCGTTTCTCAGCCATTCTTTCGTTCTCCTTTTCGCTCATGTTTCCAAATTCGAGAGCATTATCAAATCAAGTTCACATCCGTAAATTTCACCGTTACCTCTACCAGTCGTTTCCCGCTGGGGAGATAAAGGAGTTGAGTATATGGAGTCCGCGAGACCCTGTCAACGACAAAAGCGGTGATTTCCGAACAACCCTGCTATTGCAGCGCATGCTCCGGCGGCCTTCAAACCGCACGGCCGGTCGTTACGAAGGCAACGGCTCTCACCGCGTTTCCATTAGAGGCAAGGCGATATCCACTATTGCGCCCGACAGATCCATATACCCATGATGTGCCTCCCCTTCCTCCTTCATCGCCATGACCAGCGCCTCGGCACAGGTCATGTCGGACGTGGGCTCGGACTCGACCAGGTAGTCGCCCAAGCCCAGATCTTTCACCTCCCTGCCGCCGGTGCCGAATGCATATTCACCACGTCTGACCGCTTCGAGCTTGGCCTTGTGGCCCAGCTCTTCCCGGGCGAAATCACGGAATGCCTGCTTCATCGCAGCATTGCCCATCATGGCCGCCCGGTCGGTGTAGAGCTCGCTCGTCTCGGCCTCGCGAGACAGCGACACAAGAGCACAACCGTTGGGGATGCCGTGAATAGGTCTCAATCCGCCCGTGTCGCCGACTCACCCGGGTCTGCGCGGTGGGCTGCCCTCTTTCAATGGCGGGACGGCAGCGAGTGCCCCCCAGCGAAGAGGGCGACTATGATGAGAGACAGCTTCACTCCAAAAGGTCTTCGAAGCATTGCAGACGTGGTGCAGCTTTTGGTGTAGAACACTGTTGTCTTTGTAGTGACAGAAGGTTTGATGCATGTTAGAATCGTTTGCGTGGGGATGGTGTCCCGCGCATGGCTGTCGTTTCCATCGACAACTCCCGCGGGGACGATTTGTGATCGCTCTTTTCTCTCTATTCATAGGGCGTTGCCATGGACAGGACGGCGCAGACACGCACGCGTGCAAAGTGGGTCTCTTTTGTTTTGCTATTGTCTATTACCGGCTGTGCGACCTATCAGGATCGGCCTCTTTCGGGGCCGGAGACACTCGACAACTTTGAGTCTCGCACGCTTGACGGGCCTGACCTGCAAGCGTACGTTCAGGACAAGCTCGACGTTCGGCCGTGGCCGCCAGCAGTGTGGAATCTGCCTGAGTTGACGTTGGCAGCGTTCTTCTACAGTCCGCAGCTTGACGTGGCCCGGGCTCGGTGGGCGGTGGCCCAGGGCCGCCGCCAGGCAGCGGGCGAGCGTCCCAATCCTGCCGTCGGCATCACGCCGGGATTCAATTCGACGACCGGATACGGCGCCGACATCTCGCCCTGGATCGTGGGTGCGGCGCTGGACATCCCGTTCGAAACCGCTGGCAAGCGTGGATATCGAATCGCGGAGGCAGAGCATTTGTCCGAGGCGGCGCGCCTCCAGATCGCCCAGATGGCTTGGGAGGTACGCCACCAGGTGCGAGAAGCATTGCTGGATTTGTATGGGGTCGCCGAAACCGCAATCCTGGTGCGTAACCGTCGAACCATTCAGGAGGACAACGTTCGACTGCTGGAGCAAATGTTCGAACTCGGAGAGATTTCGGCCAACGAGCTCGGTCAGGCCCGCGCCATGCGTGATGAAGCGCGTCTGGCGATGCTGGATGCGGACAAGCAGCAGGCCCAGGCCCGCGCCCGATTGGCAGGTGTCATTGGCGTGCCGGCCCGGGCATTGGAGTCAAAGGAATTCTCTTTCGATATCTTCGATACCTTGCCTGAGGAGGTGCCGCCGGCCGCGGCGCAGCGCCAGGCTCTGCTGAATCGCGCGGACCTTCTGGCCGCGTTAGCCGAATACGAGGCCAGTCAGTCCGCGTTGCAGCAAGAGATTGCCCGACAGTTTCCGGATATCCAGATCGGGCCCGGATACGAATTCGACCAGAGCGAGAATAAGTGGATGCTGGGGTTGTCTGTGACTCTGCCGATATTCAACCGAAACCAGGGGGCGATTGCCACCGCCGAGGCGAATCGCACGCAGGCCCAAGCACAGTTCAAGGCCCTGCAGGCCCGCATCATCAGCGAACTCGAGCAGGCCGTGAGGAGCTACGAGGCATCGGCCGGAAAAGTGCGGGTTGCCGAGATGCTGGCCGCCGAGCGCGCGGCTGCAACCGAGCGCATGCAGAAGATGTATGAACTGGGAGAGGTCGTCAAACCGCAGGTTGACGCGGCGGCGCTCGAGTCGAACGGGGCGACCTTGAACCGCCTCGATGCCCGCGTCGAAGCCCTCCGGGCCCTGGGGCAAATCGAAGACGCAATGCACGTCGCTGCCGACCTGCCGGATTGGTCGCGGCAGATTTCACTCGGGCGCACCGAGCATCTGAGAGGTGAAGATCATGAGTAACAAATTAGGTGGGTTGCTGGGATTGCTTATCCTGTTGGCCGGTGGAGCAGGGCTCTACGTCTTTTCTCGACAACCCCCCGGCGGCGAAGAGGAGGCCGAAGAGGCTGCCGTCACGGTCGTGCCCGTGGAAATGGGGCAGATTCAGCGCATGACGTTGCACGACTACTTGTGGGTGTATGGTTCCGTGGTCCCGAATCCCGGGATCGCCGGCAACGCCCCGGGCACCGCACGTATCAACTCGCCTCAGGAAGGTATCATTACGCAGGTCCATTGCACCGTGGGCAGCCAGGTCAAGAAGGGCCAGGTTCTGTTCGCGCTGTATGACCGTCTGGCCAAACTGGCCGTGGAGCAGGCCGAGAAGACCCTGAAATTCGCCGAGGAGAATCTCCAGCGTCAGGACAAGCTCAAGCAAATCCAGGGTACATCGGCCAAACTGTACCTGGAGGCCCAGCAGCAACTCGATGACGCACGCAACGCACTGAGCCGAACCCAGGCGGAGCTGCAAATGCTCAAGGTCACGGCCCCATTTGACGGGACAATCCTGGCGGTCTACGCGACCGTCGGTGAGACGACGGCCCAGGGGGGGGCTCTCGCCCAGTTGACGGACCTGACGCGCTTGATGGTTACGGCAGGCGTTCCAACGCCGCAGGCGGACAAGCTGCACGTCGGCCAGAACGCGGAGATTGAAGCCGGCGCCGCGGCGTTGACCGCGCGGTTGGACTACATTGACCGGCGGATCGATCCGAACAACGACACGGTCTCCGTGCTGATAGGGTTGCCGCCGGATACGAGCCTGCGTCCGGGCCAGTTTGTCCGGGTCCGGATCACGGCGGGCGAGTATCGCGACCGGTTGGTCGTTCCGAACGAGAGTGTCGTGACGACGCCCGAGGGGCAGACCGTTCTGGCGATAGTACAGGGTGACGAGGCGGTCCCCACTCCCGTCAAACGCGGCGTCCGCGAGGGCGACTGGGTCGAGGTCGAAGGCCCGGGACTCGAGCCGGCCATGTTCGTTGTTACGGTGGGGGCTTATGGCCTGCCGGGCAGGACCAAGATTCGGGTGATAGGCCAGTAGCACGCTGTAGCGGAGCAGGACATGGGAACGCACGAACATTCGAGCCACAAGGAAGGCTACTCCATATTGGGCCGGTTTGCGACGCAACACGCTGTCGCGATTGCCTTCATCGGCCTGTCGTTGTGCCTCGGAGGAGTGTATTGCGCCTTTCACATTTCGTCGTCGGTCTTCCCGCAGACGGATTTTCCGCGCGTGGTCATCCTCGTCGATAACGGCGTGATGCCGGGCGATGAGATGATGGCCACGATCACCCGGCCGATTGAAGAGGCCATGAAGGACATCCCCGGAGTGACCACGATTCGCTCGGCCACGGGACAAGGCGCGGCCGAGGTGAACGTGTTCTTCAACTGGCAGGTGGATATGGTCCAGTCGGAGCTGTACGTGCTGGGACGTCTCTCGCAGATCAGCAGCACCCTACCCGCGACGGCGACCACGCGGGTCCACCGTCTGACGTTCTCGGCCTTCCCGATCATCGGGGTGAGCCTGACCAGCAAGACGCGCGATATCACGCATCTCTGGGAGACGGCGCGCTATGACCTCAAGCCGCGTTTCCTGAGGATGGCCGGCGTGGCCCGCGTCGATCTGGTCGGCGGGCGAACCACGGAGTACCACGTGATCGTCGATCCGTTGCGCCTCCAGGCGCTGGGCCTGAGCCTGTCGCACGTGACCGGGGCCTTCAAACGGAACAATCTCATCGCGTCGGCGGGGATGCACGAAAAGAATCATAGTCTGTATCTAACGGTCGTGGACGGGCGTTTGAAAGATGCGGAAGCGATTGCGGAGTTCCCGGTCAGAGTCACGGGTGGGCACCCGGTGCGGGTTCGGGATTTCGCCCGTGTTGAGCGCGGGCCGGAGCCGATCTTCAATATCGTCACCGCCGACGGTCAGGAAGCCGTCCTGCTGAACATTCGCAGCCAACCCGACGGCAGCACCCTCGATATTGCCAAGAGTCTGCGACGCGAGCTGGACGCACTTCGGCAGGAACTGCCGCCCGACATGAAGCTGGCCTTCTTCTACGACCAGTCGCTGATAGTGGGCGAGTCCGTCCGCAGTGTGTGGGAGGCGATTCTGTTCGGCCTGATCCTGTCGGTGGCGATTCTCTACCTGTTCCTGAAGAACTGGGGATCGACCGCCGTGGCCACCCTGGTCATTCCGGTGACGGTGCTGATCACGCTGGTGGCGATGAAGCTGATCGGCCTGACCTTCAACCTGATGACCCTGGGCGGCATCGCTGCGGCCATCGGCGTGGTCATCGACGATGCCATCGTGGTCGTGGAGACTATACACACCAAGCTCAGTAGCGGCATCGGCCGCGTCGCGGCGGTGCAAAGCGCCATTGGTGAGTTGTTCCGCCCGCTGGTAGCCTCGACCTTGACGCCCGTGGTGGTGTTCATTCCGCTGGCCTTTCTCGACGGTATTACCGGTGTCTTCTTTCGTGCTCTGGCCATGACGATGGTGGTGTCTCTGTTGACTTCCCTGGTTCTGGCGATCACCGTGACGCCCTCCCTGGCGGCCTGGTTCATGAAGGTGCGGCGGGACCCGAGCATGTCGGAAGGATCGACCGAAGGCGGCCCCATCCTCGGTTTCCTGATCCGCATCTATGAGACGGTGATTCGAGTCGCCCTGCGCCACCGCTGGGTGACATCGGGCCTGTGCGTGCTGATCTTCATGGCGGGTCTGCTGATCTACGGACGGCTCGAAAGCGAGTTCTTGCCGCCCATGGACGAGGGCGGGTTCGTGATCGACTACCAAGGCCGCCCCGGGACCAGCCTGGCGCAGACGGACCAAATGCTGATACAGGCCGAGGCGATTCTGACGACGACGCCCGAGGTGGAAAGCTACTCGCGACGGACCGGCGCCCGGCTGGCCCTGGCCATCGCCGAGCCCCACACGGGTGACTTCCTGGTGAAGCTCAAACCCGACCGCCCACGGACGACCGAGGAGGTCATCGCGGACCTGCGGCACCAGTTCAATATAGCTGTTCCTGGTCTGGAATGGGAGTTTCCCGGCATCCTGGGCGACCTGATCGGCGATCTGATGTGGGCCCCGGCGCCCATCGAGATCAAGCTGTTCTCCACCGACATCGACTTTCTCAAAAGCAAAGCCCCCGAGATCGAGGAGAGCATCCAGCAGGTCCGGGGCGTCGTCGATACCTTCGACGGGCTCGTATACACGGGCAACTCGATCCACCTGCAGGTCAGGACGACCGACGCCGAGCGTTTCGGTCTGACGGTGGATGAAATCGCCGCCGCGGTGAGCACCGCCATGCTGGGACAGACCGCATCGTCGATCCTGGAGGGTGATCGCGTCATCGAGATTCGTGTCCTCGTCGAGGCCGGCGCCACCGACCGCGTCACGACCCTGCTCGACCTGCCGATCCGCACGCCTGCCGGCCGGCTCATCAAGCTCTCGCAGGTGGCCGACGTCGTGGAAGAGCCCGGTCAACTGGAGCTGCGGCGGGAGGACATGCGCCAGGACGTGGCCGTCACCGCCCGGCTGGAGAGTCGTGACATGGGCAGCGCCATGGCGGAAATCCGGCAGCGCCTCAGCCAGGACACGACGATTCCGCCCGGGACCATGGGTTTCGGCGGGCTGTACGAACAGCAGCAGAAATCCTTCCGGAATCTCTTGATCGTTCTGGCCATGGCGATTGTCCTGGTCTTCACCGTTCTGCTGATCGAATTTCGCGGCTTTGCCGAGCCGATCGCCATCGTGCTGGGCGCCGTACTGGCCCTGTTCGGCACCGTGACGGCCCTGTACCTGACCGGCACGTCGCTGAACGTCGTCTCGTTCCTCGGCGCGATCATCGGCGTGGGCATCGTCGCCAAGAACGGCATCCTGATGCTCGACTTCGTGGACCACCTGCAAGCCGAAGGTCTCTCGCCGGACGAGGCCCTGGTGCGTTCCGGCCGACGGCGTCTGCGGCCCGTCCTCATGACCTCGCTAACGACCATGCTCGGGATGCTGCCCCTGGCCTACGGCATCGGCTCGGGCGCCGACATGCTCAGGCCGCTGGCCATCGCCGTTATCGGCGCCGTGTGCATCTCGGTCCTGTTCTCGCTGATCGCCACGCCCACATTCTATCGCATCCTTCTGTTGCTTCGCAGAAGTCACGGATAGAACATCCCACGCCGCCAGCCAAGCGAAACCGGCATGACGGCGGGTGGCATCCTCAAGTCCACAGGACTTGCGGATGGCCCTCGACATTCAAGACGGTTGTCGCGATATGGAACCGACTCCAAAACGTCACACACGGGGCAGTTTGTCGCCCTTTCGAAAGACTCACGGCAGCGGCCAGTGCTCCGAAGCCGTTCGGGCGGTCTTCACGATCTCAGCTATCTTCGCGACGATGTCGGGGTGGTCGGCGGCCACGTTGGTGGTTTCGCTCTGGTCGGTCTTCAGGTTGTACAGTTCGACCGGGCCGTCGGGATTGCGGGCGACGTTGAGGCGGATGCCCTTCCAATCACCCATGCGCACGGCCTGCTTCTTGCCCTGCTCGTGGAACTCCCAGTAGAGATAGCTGTGCTTTCGCTGCTGGCCGTCACGGCCGAGCAGCGTCGGCAGGTAGGAGAAGCCGTCAATATTGTCCGGCGGGACAACGTGGGCCGCGTCGCAGCAAGTCGGCAGGAAATCCCAGAAGGCCGAGACCAGTTCGGAGCCCGAGCCCGCAGCGATCTTGCCGGGCCAGCGGGCGATCAGCGGCACGCGAATGCCCCCTTCGTAGAGATCGCGCTTGAGGCCCCGCAGCGCGCCGTTGCTATCGAAGAAGTTCGGGTCCGCCCCGCCCTCCTGGTGCGGGCCATTGTCGCTGGAGAACAGTACCAGCGTGTCCTCGTCGAGCTCGAGAGCCTTGAGCTTCTCGAGCAGTCGGCCGACGTCACCGTCCATGCGCGTAATCATGGCGGCGTGGCCCTTCTGCGGGTCGGGCCAATCTTCGTTCGCATACGGGCCGTAGGACGGGACCTCCATGCCCTCGTTGCGGGCCTCGTTGTTGGCGTGCGGGAGGGTCAGCGCCAGGTAGAGAAAGAAGGGCTGGTCCTTGTTCTGCTCGATGAACTGTAGCGCCTCTTCGGCGAAGAGATCGTGCGAGTACGCCACGCGTTTGGTCGCGACGCCGCCCGGCGGGTTGACGTCCCGGACCTCGTTGGGCACCGGGACCTTCTCACCGTTGCGCCAGAGATAGTCGGGATAGTAGTTGTGGGCGTGTCTCTGATCGAGGTAGCCGAACGAATAATCGAAGCCCTTGTTGTGGGGGGCGCCCGTGGTGTCGGCGTCACCGAGACCCCACTTGCCGATGAGGCCGGTGGCATAGCCGGCCTGCTTGAGCAGCTCGGGAACGGTGACATCTTCCGGCCGCAGCGGCACGCGGGCATTGCCGCGCACGAGGGCGTGGCCGGTGTGCAGCCCGGTCATCAGGCAGCAGCGCGAGGGCGCACAGACGGTGCTGCCGGCATAGTGGTGGGTGAGGATCATCCCCTCGGCGGCCATGCGGTCGAGGTTGGGCGTCTTGATCGTCTGTTGACCGTAGCAGCCTAAGTCCCCATAGCCCAGATCATCGGCGAGGATGAAAATGATGTTGGGCCTTCCCAGGGGCGCCACGCGCGTCGTCTTCTTGGGCGTGCTTCGGCAGCCCGGCGCCAAGGAAGCAGCCATGACCGAGGCCGCGGCCAGCCCCGTGGTCGTCAGGAATTCTCGTCGGGTTCGCATCATCTCGTTTCTTGCGATCATGGCAGACTCTCCACAGCGTGCATTACTATTCTCTGCGGCCTTTTCACTACTGGCCCGGCGTGGGAATCGTGACGTCGATCGCATCGACGTCTCCGAGCGCCGAGAGCGGCTCGTCGAAATCGTCCGGCCGCCCCACCACCAGGACTTGCACCTTGTCAGGCCTCAGATGGGCCCGCGCCACCCGCAAGACATCGGCCTTGGTCACCTTCTCGACGCTGGCCTTGGTCTTCTGCAAGAAGTCGGCCGGGTAGCCATAGTACTCGAAGTTCATCAGGCGACTGATGATCTCACCCTTGCTGTCGAAGTTGAAGACAAACGAGTTGAGGTAGCTGTCTTTGGCCAGGGCCAGCTCCTCGTCGGTGACCTCTTCGGTCACGATGCGCTTGGCCTCGTCGATCATCGCTCGGATGGCGCGGACGGTGCTCTGCGATTTCGTCTGGCAACCCATGCGGAAGATGCCCGAATGGTCAAAATCGGACGAGTACCCGCCGGAAATGGAATAGGCCAGGCCCTGACGGGAGCGCACGTTCTTGAACAATCGTCCGGTGAAGCTGCCACCCAGGATCTGGTTCATCACCGTCAGCGCGAAGTAGTCGGGATCACTCATGAGCCCACCGAGGTGGCCGAGATAGATGTTGGACTGGTTGAGGTCCGGCCGCGCCACCAGGCTCACCGTCGAGGGCCATTCATATTCGACGTCGGGCGTCTGTGGTATATCAAGGTCGATCTTCTCCCAGCCCTCAAACGCCTTCTCGATTCTGTCGATCATCTGCTTGGCGTCGAAGTCGCCCCAGACAGCCAGCATCATGTTGTTCGGGCCGTAGAACCGCCGGTGAAACGCTACGAGGTCGTCACGGGTAATGTTGCCGATCGTTGCGTATTCCATATGGCGCGCGTAGACACTCTGAGGCCCATAGATGAGTTTGCTGAACTCGCGGGCAGCGATCTGGCCCGGCTGGTCGTTTCGCCTGGAGATGGCGCTGCGCTGCTGCATCTTGGCCAGCTCGATCTTGTCCTGGCGGAAGGCCGGATGCATCAGGACATCGGCCAGGATGGAAAGCCCGGTGTCAACGTCGTCTTTCAGCACCGAGACCGAAGCATAGCCGGAATTGAGGCCGATGCCGGTCTCGACGGAGGCGGCGATCTGTTCGAGCTGTTCGTCAAGCTCGTCGCCGGTCTTGTTCGTGGTCCCGCCGGTGCGCATGACTTCGCCCGTGATATCGGCCAGGCCGACCTTGTCGGCGGGTTCGTACATCGACCCGACGCGAATCCGGGCGGACATGGTGATCAACGGCAGCTCGCGGTCCTCCAGCACGAGCAACCGCATCCCGTTGGAAAGGGTAACGCGCTGTACGTTGGGTATGACCACGTCATGAAGTTTCGGGTATTGCAGTTCCTTGTAATCCGGCGCGCGCCCGACCGCAAAAACCGGGCCGATCGACCAGCCCGCCAGCATTAGATAGAGGACCAACGCTTTCTTGGGTGATATTCTGCTTGTCATATTCCCATTCCCTTTTTCAGGAGTCGTTCTCGCTCGTCGTGGTTTGGATAATCCCGACCGTCTTGTTGGTCGTGGTGAAATAGGTCTGGGCGACACGCTGGACGTCCTCGGCCGTGACCTTGTCGATCCGATCGAGCTGCGTGAATAGGTTACGCCAGTTGCCGATGAGCACCTCGTAGAACGTCAATTGTCCGGCCAGGCCGGAGTTCGAATCAAGCTGTCGAATGAGATCGGCGCGGGCCCGCGTCTTGGCCTTTTGCAGTTCCTCGGGCGTGACGAGCTCGGCCTTGAGCCGCTCGATCTCGGTGTAAAGGGCCTGCTCGCACTCCTCATTTGTATGGCCTCTGGCGGGAACGGCATAGAACAGGAACAGCCCTGGGTACTTGTCGCCCGGCAGCCCCTGAAGCCCGGAGGCGGTCATGGCAATCTTCTTGTCTCTAACCAAGCTCTTGTAGAGCCTCGATGTGCGGCCGGCGGCGACGACGTCCACCAGGGCGTCGAACACCGCGTTGTCCGGATGATTGATGCCGGGCTTGTGGTAGCCGATCAGCACGAACGGCTGGGCCGGGTCTTCGACAGTGACGCGGCGCGGGCCCCACTGCGGGGGCTCGACGGTCACAACCGGCTCGGGCTTGGGGCCGCTCGGTATGCGGGCGAAATACTGCTGGGCCAGCTTCTTGACGTTCATCGGATCGACGTCGCCGACAATGGCGACCGTCAGGTTGCTCGGCCGATAGAACTTCTGAAAGAACGCCATGGCCTGGGCTCGGCTGATATTCTCCACATCGCTCATGTGCCCGATGACCGGCTCTCCGTAGGGATGGGCCTTGTAGGCCACGGACAGAAAGTCCTCCAGGAGCTTGCCCACGGGCTGGGTCTCGGTCCGAAGCCGCCGTTCCTCCATCACCACGTTCTTCTCTTTGTAGAACTCGCGCAAGACCGGGTTCAGAAATCGATCCGACTCCAGCAGCATCCACAACTCGAGCTTGTTCGACGGCAGATTCACAAAGTACACCGTGTAGTCGGAGCCGGTGCCAGCGTTCAAACCTGCGCCGCCGGCCCGCTTGAGTATCTCATCGAACTCGTCATGCACCAAGTGTCGTTGCTGGTCTTGCTGGGCCTGGGCGAATGCCTTCTGAAGCTCGGCCAGACGCTGCGGATCAGGCCCGCGGGCCTTC
>CAYNQP010000030.1:8616-14197 GCA_964399325.1 uncultured Pirellulales bacterium | reverse complement strand
AGCGTTTCAAACTTGACCACCGCCACGGTCTTGTCCGACGGACCATCGTAATTGGCGGCCTCCCACCACTTGTTGGTCTTGCGGTCGATGATGTTGCGGTTGACGTTGATGTAGGAAACGCCCGTCCCATAACCGATGCGGGCAGGCTGGAGATTTTCCTTGGCTGCCTTTATAGTATTGAGTATTTGCTCGGCTGATCCTCCGGAGGCGCTGTGGGTGTGCGCCGGATTCATGATCAGATTCTGGGCGGGGATCCCCAACTCACTTTCTATTCTCTTCGACACAGTGTTCCACACCCGTTCCCTAACCATGCCCGTATCCACCGAAACCAAGGCCGCGCTGGTGGCGCCGTTATCGATAACGATCGCCCTGGAGTAGATGTGATCAAGGATGCCGTCAGCGCCTGGAAAGCCTCCACGAGCTCTACCGCCTCTGCCCATATTACCGGCGCCACCCCCCTGAGTACTGGGAGTGACATCGATTTTGGCCGCACCCACCTTGAAAGAAGAATCAGGAGCCTGCGCAAAAGCGCCACACGGAAGCATGACGATCAGAACTGCAAGAATCATGATCTGAAGTGCTCTCATCTTTCGCTCCTTTTCTTCGATACCCCGTTGCTTTGCATGCCGGCAGTCTCGATCCCCTGGCCGGGATTCATGGCGCACGCGAGGTCGCGGCGTCTTCCTTCGTCATATCTCTTTCGTAGAAGGCTACTGGAGTGCCTTGCGGATCGCAGCTTCAACGATTGGCGCCATTACCTTGTGCCCCTCTCGGCGTTGGGGTGCAACTCATCGGCAGAACAGGCTTCCTCGATTACTGCCGAGTGGGGTTGAGGCCATGAAATGATCCTTTCACACGGACTGAACTGTCAAGAGCTTGCTTCCTACGCACCCGCGCTTACTCAGCGCTACGCGAGTGAGGTGGAACAGGTTCCCAGCCTCACCAAGCATAGCACGATACTACGCGATCACGGGCCGGAATGTCAATCGTCAGTTGCTCCGACTCATCCCCAGTTCTGAGGAAAGAACAAGAGAAGAGAGGGTCCATTCCCGATGATGTCACAGGCTGCTGGACCAACGCGTCGGCCGCATTGGCCGCCAGGATCCACTTACCGGCGACGTTAATGATGTATTCGCTCTCAAACCACAGGAACCCGAAATCGTCGAGGCACTCCGGAAGATCCGGCTGGATGACGATGTAGCCCGGAATCGTGCCGCCGGTGGAGGAAAGCGCGCGGACTTTCACGGACTTGAGGGCCACTTTCCATTCCTCGCCTGTCTTGTCGTTATTGAGGCAGCAGATGGCCACGCCTCCGCCGGCGGAAGCTTCGTCGAGCGGGGCGACCTGATCAGCGTTAGAGAACCAATGAAAAAGACGCGAGGGCGATGACCCGCGCGTCTTTTTCTTGCTCTATAATGCCTCATAAGCACATGGCATTACTCATCATGTTGATTGTCAGACGTTACAGGGTATTTCTTTCTAAAAGTGCCGGTTGTTTGATCTATCTTCTTCACGGCGTTCTAAAGTTCCAGCGCGCCTTGTCGCTCTTGGGGTCGAACTTGGTCAGCGACGGCGTGGTGACGCCCACCGCAGAAAGTACCCACGGTTCCTCGCTGTGTGCGACCACTTTCGGCATGATACGCCAGGTGCCATCGATGAGTTGATCGATACGCCAGAGCTGTTCAGGTCCGCCGGTGAAGGCCGGAAGCGCAACCGGTTCACCGTTATCGGTCATGGCCAATGTACGGTCCGTGCCGGCCACGGTGATCTTGAAATAGGGCGAGCCGAGATAGCCGCCGGCGTTGTCCACAGGTGTGATCGTCCACTTTTGATGGGCCTGGAGCATGTAGTCGCTTAGGCGAACTTCAATATTGCCATCAGGCCAAGTCTTTGATACCTCAGCCACATCTTGATCCGGAATCGGAGTCACGGGGCCGGTGTTTCCACCGCGTCTGCCGCCGAAACCGCCGCGTCTGCCGGGGCCTGTATACTGTACCGCCTCAACACCCAGGTCCAGCACATAGCCGCTACGTTCGGACTCAATGATAAATGTGCCACCTGTGAATTCGTCACCCGCCACAGGCCAGCCCTTTTTCCAGAGCAGCGTGCGAATGTCCAGGACACCGAAGTGGCCGGGGTCATCCAGGTCGGCTTCGTAGTGACAGGAGAATTTCTGTACACCATCGCCCAGGTCGATCAGGCCGAAGTGGCCGGCACCGATCTTGCGATTGTTGGCAGCCACAACGAGTTTGCCGCCGCCTCTGAGCATGTCCATGCCCATGTTATCCAAGAAGGGGCCGGTCACGCTCTTGGAGCGGCCCACGCGGATATTGTAGGTCGCGGTGACACCGGTGCAGCATGTACCGTGTGTGCCCAGCAGATAGTACCAGCCGTCGCGATAGAACATGGTAGAGGCTTCGCAGTCGATGGCGATGTTGACGGCCTTGTTGCCTTCTACGCGTTTTCCTGTTTTCGGATCGAGTTCAACGATCCGAATGAAGCCAAAATAGGTCCCGTAGGTACACCACAGCCTGCCATCGGGGCCGAGGCACAGCCCCGGGTCAATGGCATCGCAATCCTCAAGGCCGTCCGTCGAGGCGACGACGATGCCCTCTGAATATTTGAAATCTGGGGAATTGGGGTCGAAAGTCTTATTCCACATCGTCAGAATCGTGCCGTTATGTCCACCGCCCAAACCGCCGCCAGTTGCGCCATAGGCCACGAGGTAGCGGTTGCCGATCTTGATGGCGTCGGGGGCCGCCCCGCCGCCGGGACGCACGGCTCCGCTGTGCCAGGTCCAGCCGTCGTCGGAGATCAAGCCTCCGCGGCCGGTGCCGAACGTGTAGAACTTGCCATCGCATTGCATGATGGTCGAGGGATCGTGAACATACGGTTCGCCATCCAGGGCTGATGCCGGACAAGACAACCAGAAAGAGACGAAGCTGATAGCTGATATTGCCAGAAGACGAGTTTTCATAAAACCTCCAGAAACGAAACGTTATAGACTGAAGAATAGAACAACTGATTAACAGACCACAAGGCCGTGCCCTGTGATTATAACGCCGAAACACCAGGCCGGGCGTGTACATGGCCTGGTGTCCGGAAGGTTTTATTTCTTGGCTTTTTCAAGGTTCATGGTGAAATCCTTGATCGGTTCACCTTCCTCGTCGATGAAACGGACGCAGAAATCGCTCATGCCGGGGCCGTTGATGACAGCACCGCGAATGACGTTCTTGCCCTTGTTGAGCGTGAGGCGTTTGGAGACGCAGTCATCCATCACCATGCGACGGTCGCCGAAGAGGCCGACTGCTTCTTTGCCGTTGACCCACCACAGGGAGGCCGAGTTGGAGCCGGCGGCCATGCGAACGTCTTTCGTTTCGCGAGGGCAGTTCACAACGGTGTAGACAAAGAAAGTGACGCCATAAAACGGTTTGTTCACCCCATAGGCAAAGCGGAAGAGCTTGACGTTCCACTTGGTCGAGTCCAGGGCATGCCATGCCAGCTCTTCGTCCTTAACGGTTACCTTGTCGCCATGTTTCGGAGTCACCTCGTACTGTTTTGGGAAGTACTCGGTTTTGAAGGCGCCGCGAACGTAGCTTTCGGTAAACACGGTGTTGGTTCGGAGACCATTGCTGATCGGTTCGAGAAGCATCCAGCGCTGGAGGAAACCATCGGCGTCGGGCGCCTTGGGGGTCGCGGTGGCGGCAGTGAAGTAAGGCGCGACGGTGCGAGGTTTATTGTCAACCGGGGTTACATTGCGACCCAATCTGCCGCCACGAGCGCCGCCACCAGGTGCGCCAGCGCGAGCACCGTTGGATTCGGCTGCAAAAGCAGCACTACCCGTTGCGGCAAAAAAGACTTGAAATGCCAATACAGCCAGGATGCTGAATACCGGCATCACGATGTTGCGGTGTGTGTTCATAGTAGCCCCTTCGCAGAATTTCCGATTTTTGTACGCGAAACGAGAACAAGTCTTCTTTGATGGGGACCAAAGTACGCGATTCGTGCCGCGTTGTCAAGTGCCTTGATCGACCACGTATCGGCGGTGGCTGTCTGCATCTGGTCGACCAGATGCAGACAGATGACACCGGCAAAGAGCGTGCGGACGCGGTGCAAACACCGCATCGCGTGGGCGATTCTTGCGGGTGACGATTGTCGGCACGCCGGCCAACCCGTCTCCCGCGCTGGCCGAACTGGAGGTAACGGGAACACTGACCAGCTTTGGTTCGCCGTCGTACTATGATCAACTCCGTGGAGAACCATTCCACACTGTGCCCAAGAGTTTCATCGTCACCGATGCCAACTCCAATTGGACCCACACCTTCCCAGGTCAATCCATTGCAGTCATTCGCGGACACGACGTTGGCGCCGGGCCAGCGTGCGATCTCGATTCTTTGCTCCTTGAGCAGACGGATCATCTCGGCCTTGAAACCAGAGACATTGTCCGCCGGCATCAGAGACGCAGCCCCCGCTTCTTTGTACGTTGTCATCCAAATCCTCAGGGCAAAACGGGATAGGCTCCAGGGAGGAGGTCCTCCTGTCTGGGCCAGCCGAGCAGTTCCTGGATCCCGGCGGGCAGAGGCACAGCGGAAGTCGATCTCAGGTCGCGGATCAATTCGTAGCGTCCCAGGGCCGGGCTTTTGAACACGGAGTCGAGGTCCAGGTTCAAGACATGGCTGTGGGTCTCGAATTGAGGGCTCAGCCGTTTGAGGTCCTTGATTTCAGTTGCGCCATTTGCACTTGGAACCGGGCTCCACACGAGCAGGGCGCCGGCGTTACTGTCACGGACGTAGACATTGCCGTCGAGTTGGGTGACCTGGGGCTGGGTCAGTGTCTCGGATAGGGCCCTGGCCTGCTCGAAACGCAGGAGAGGCCGGGTGAAGCTGGCGTCCGCTGCCAGCAGGTTGCCGACGAAGATGTGGCCTTCGCGTTCGTTTACGTCCGGGCCTGTGGCCGGGTGCCAGCCGAAGTGGTCCCCTGTGGCACTTCGCTGATCCCGCCCGAACATGGCTGGGCTGTTGATCAGGGTGTTGTGCCAGGCGTGGACGTTCGAGCTGTTGAGGATGCGGATGCCATTGTCGCAGTTCAAAAAGACATTGCCCACGCAGATGGCCCCCTTGGAGATCTCGAAGAAGAAGCCGTTGAGGCAGTCCTGAACCCAGTTGTTGATGAACACACCGTCTTGGTTTCCAACGTCATACCAGATGCCGTTCGAGTTCGGGTTGTCGATCACCAGATTGTCGCGGCAGGTGACTCGGTGGGATTGGTTGAAGATCTTAACCGCGGCCGGGTAATAGCCCGTGAGTTCCTCGACGTTGTTGCGGCGGAAGATGTTGCGCTCGAGCAGCACGTCGGAGGAGCCGATCACGTAGACGCCCTCGGTACTCGTGTCGCTGAACAGGGAATTTCGGATCGTGAGCCCGTCGCCGCGGAAGTAACCGGCTACGCGCGAGCAGAAGGTGATCGTGACGTTCTCGAGCGTCGTGCCCGTGACCTCCTTGCCGTAGGTGGCGGGGTCGGCAGGGCCGATGGGCTCGTCGGTCGGCTCGTCCGTGGGGCCGAAGCTTCGCTTGCCCTCGAT
>CAYNQP010000030.1:0-8606 GCA_964399325.1 uncultured Pirellulales bacterium | reverse complement strand
CCTCGATCTCAATGGCCCGCCATGCGTACTGGGTGAAGGTGATCCCGCGCATGGTCGGCCCCTTGTGGTCGTTTGTCTTCCCGTGAACCGGGGTGCTCACACGCACGAGGGCGCTGTCGAAGGCCGTGATCTCCACGAGCCGGTTTGTGGGATCAATCCCAATGTAGACCTGGCCCTTTTCGTAGTCGATGAAGTACGAGTGTGGGTCGAGTTCGCCCTCCCAGCCCGCGGATCTCAGCATCTCGCCGTCGACGAAGACCATGTCGTTGTTGAAGCGGTGCAGCGGCGTGCGCATGCCCTCGCGTTCGCGTCGCCACCAGCCGAGAGGGGCCGCCGGGAAGAGCGTTTTCCACGACGTCTGCCAGACGTTGTTACGCAGGGCCTGCCACTCAGTTGCCACGCGCGTCCCCTTGAGCACGGGCTGTTCGTCCGCGTAAGGCTGCATGGTGATCCCCTGGTTAAGCCTCAGGCGACCGGTGCGGTAGGTGCCGCCGCGAAGCACGATCGCGTCGCCTGTCACCACTCGCGAGATGGCCGCCTCCAGCGTGGTGGGCCGGTCCAGGGCCGTTCCCGGGACATCCGACTGACCGTCAGGTGCAACGTAGTAGACGTGGGCGGCCTTAGGGAGATCATAGGTCTGCCGGGTTGGGCCATAAGGACCGCCCGAGGGCTGGGCCTGGACAGGCAAAGATACCCAAAGAAGGGCTCCCAAAATAAAACCAATCCAGCAAGACGTAAGACGTTGAGACAGAAGAAAGCTCATTTCGGTTCCTTTCATTGATGTGTCATCCGACTCTCTACTCATTGCTTGCCTGCTGTCACACCGGGCCAGTCATCGGTCCTAAACGGAGAAGCCGGAAGGCCCGCGCCGTTGAACAGTGTTGCCAACGGATTGGCCTGCCAGGCGTAGCGCACATATTTTGGGTGTGGAACGGACTTGGATGATACGATCACCGAGTCGCCCTCGATCCTGGCGTCTGCCCAGGCCCATTGACGGTCGTCATCGGCCACGGAGAACTCGCCCAGGGTATCGCCTTTGACCGCTAGGCCGCCGTCGGTATGGGTGAAATTCAGCTTCAATGCACCCGGCAGGTGCTCCACCGAGGCGAGGGTCGGCCCCCTATAGGGAACCTTCAGGCCGTAATGTCCGCCCAGGGCACAGAGCGCCAGGCGTTCACCGGGTTCTCTTTTGTCTATGGGGTGGATATTGTCGGGATCACCTGTGTCGACGATAACGGCCAGGCCGGTGTTGGGTACATCTTTCGCCGTCATCGCCTGGGCTTCCCGGAACTCGGCCCAGGAATCGTCACCGGGCACGTCACGGCGTTGCATATACAAGGGCAGGCCCACGATGTAGAACGGAAAATCGCCCTGATCAAATCGCTTGCGCCAGTCGGCGATCAGGGCTGGTAACAGCTTGCGGTATTGGTAGGCGCGTTCGGCGTTGGACTCGCCCTGATACCAGATTGCGCCCGTGATGGCGAGTGAGCTGATCGGTGCCAGCATGCCATTGAAAAGCACGCCCGGCATGCTCGATAAATTCTCGTAGGCCACAGGCAAGGGTTGCGGCGGACGTCCGTCCACTGCGACCTTACCTTTCCACTGGCCGCTCAGCGGAATCGCCGTGCCGTCGCCCAGAACAAGTCGCAGGTCTTTGGCCGGGTTAATGAATCCGCCGCCTTGGGATTCGACCCTGAACAAACGAATGGCCAGGACGTTCCGACCCGGTTTCAAACCCCTGCCCGAATAGACACGCGGGTTCTCCACCCAGGAACTGGCGCCGACCTGTTGTCCGTTGATGAAGGTAGTGTCCATCTTCTCGACCGAGCCCAGATACAGACGGACCGAGCCCTGCGGCAATGTCGCAGGGAGGGTGATTTCCTTACGCAGCCAGCAGAGGCTGGGCACACCGGCAACGCCCAACTCCTTGAAGTCACCCGGAATCTGCACGGTCTTCCACGACGAATCATCCATAGCCGGATCCGCCCAGGAGCCATTCTTGGAGCCGATGTCATATTCGTCGTACCAGTGCATGATGTAGTTGCCGTACTGTGGGCCATCTGTCTGTTTGTAACGCTCCACTACCTCGATGCCGGCATCGAAGTCCTCGATCGGGCGCAAACCGTCTGTACTGACGAGCGTCTCGGCGGGAACGCCGCCGACAGCCACCTGAATCAAGCCGATGGGAATGTGTACCGATTCATGTACTTTTCTGGCAAAGAAATAGGCCACTGCCGAGATGCCGCCAAAACCGCCGACCGTGTCCGGAGACACGACCCGCCAGGAGCCGCGTGGAACCTCCACGGGCGAATAGGACACACGCTGGCCGACCCCATAGTAGCGAATCTGGGGATAATCGGCGTTCTTGACTTCTTCGGTGCCGTTTCGGGCCTGTCTCAAGCCGAATCCCATGTTCGACTGGCCACTACAAATCCATACATCGCCGACCAGCACATCCTGCAACTCGATGGTCTGTCGCCCCGTGATTCTGACTGTGTAGGGCCCGCCCGGCTCGGGAGGCTGGATCTGCGTTTGCCACCGGCCGTCTGTTCCGGCGGTTGCCGTCGCGGAACGGTCTGCGATCTCCACGCTTACCGTGCTTCCCGGCTGCGACCATCCCCAGATCCGGTTCGGCTTGCCGCGCTGGAGCACCATGTGGTCGCCGAAGATCGGGCTGACAAAGGGACGCAGGGCGGTGTCCTCCTGGATCGCAGCGCCGGTCGCAATTCCATGCATCAGCGCCAGTGCCGCCAGCGTTGAGAACAGAATGGGACGTTTCCTACTGTTTATCATGGCCACATTCATGCTTCTGAATCTCCTGTTATCGCGGGTCCTTCATTCCCAGCGGGGAGTCAAGGTTTGACGGTTCTCAGCCGCAGGATGGTCAGTGAGCGTGGCTCGAACGTCCGCGTAAGCTCCGAGCCGAGCCCCGAGGCAGTCCGTGTCACCGGCGCTGCCGTAGCCGATCAGATTCACCGGCCAGGCGGTCCTCCACATGGAAAAAGAGCGGCGCATAGGCCGCCATGACAACTACATCGGCGGTCCGTTCTTCAAAGGTCCGGTCGCGAATCAGCTCGGCGTAAATCCCGCCATCCCCGGCATGGTCTATTTCCTCGAAGAAGATGCCGTAAAGGCTCGGGCTGATCTTCGCTCCGGGATGAGCAACGTCAATCGTTAGGGAAGGGTCCTGCCCCCAGACAGCCGGCAGGGCAAGCGCGAGAGCAATCAGGGAACAGGGCACGGTGGTCTTTCGGAAGCTCATCGAGTTCTCCTTCAATTCGTGCAGTCACTGAGTCTGCACTGTCATCGTTGTAATCGCTTGTCTCGGGGCATGCAAACGGTTTTTCCTGGCCTTGCGCTATGGAAGTGAGCATAGCGCCCGCGCCATCTGCAAGTGATGTTTTCGACTTTGCTTGAAATCCCAGCCCAGTCAGAAACGTCTGAGCAACATAGGTCCGGCCTCGGCAGGGCGAGCAGCGTTGCCTTCGCCGCCGAGGGGGCTACGGCGGTTCTATCCGTGCGCTCCCGTCGGGACCTCGAAACGACGGCTTGCGCTGGTCGAGCTGACGTAGGAAGACTCCATCGAGAACCTGGTCCGCACGGTCGCGGATCGCCGCGGCCGCCTGAATACTCTCGTCAACAATCCCGGCATATGGTGCAACCGATAACCTTGTGCTATACTGGAAATCGTGCTTGAATTCAGCCCCGAAACGGGACATAGTCTCCTGCAATGCGTTTGCAGGCATTGACGGCAAGAGAACTGGCGGGAATCTTGCAGGGCGCCGCGAAAGGAGGCACTGACTGATGTTCGGCAAATACGTACTGCTTGGGTTGTGTCTGACAGGATCGGGGGCACTCGCACAACAGGGTGATCGAGTGGACCTTGGACGCTTGCCGACCGGGGCAATGGTCTCGTTCGTCTGTGCCACGGGAGGCGAGTGGGGCATCGAAATCGCGGGGGCGGCGGCCCCGCACATCCAACAGCCGAAACCCGCAAAGCTTGAGGTCTTTCGCGCGGAAGAGGACATTCGCCAACTGGCAGCCGGGTACAAGACAGTCCAGAAATCGGAATCCGGAATCGATGCCCGAGCCGAAATCGCTTACGGCGACAATGTTGTCTTTCGCGTGCAGGATCGCTGGAGCCTGAGCGGAGCGGTGGTTTCAGTGAGCAGGAAGGTTGAAGTGATGGGCAATGCGCAGGGCGGCTTCCACTCATCTGTCGTGCTCACCGTCGACCCTTCTGTCGGCTGGTCCGACGTCAACTACCTGGCCCCGGGTGCATTGTACGGGGACCCCACATATGATGGTGACCGTTCTCCCGGCGGCACGCGGAACTACGCGGCCCGACGTTTTCTCATGCGAGAGGATATCCTCCCGGCGCCCCTGTTCGCGCTCTCCTTTGGCAACGGCGCCTCGGTGGCCGTGCTGGATCCTGCGCCGCGAGGTGACACAACCGTGGAGGAGACGAAGCTCGCCAAGCCTGTAATGACCGATGCGCGGCTTCAGTTCGGCGCGCTCGGGGCCTGGCAGGTGGACGAGGGGCCGATCGAATTCGGCTTTCAGTTTCCCGGTACGATGAGCTTGTACGCAGGCGGCCCTGGCGCCCAGGCGAGACCAAGATGGATTCGCCGCTATCACCCCATTACGCAAGGCGTGACACACGGCTACGAGGTGAGTTTTCGCTTCGGGCAGAACGAGTCGTTCCGGGATGTGACGCGAAACACTTGGCGATGGGCGTGGAACACACTGAAGCCCGCGGTCACCCCCATCGACGTTGAGCAGATGCGTCGTGTTCTGACGGACCACCTGGCCGCCCAGGCCGCCACCATCGACGGGCGCACCGCCATTCCCTTTGTCGTGAACACCATAACGGACGTGCGTCAATGGAATTACACGATGGTGGCCATGGGCTTTGTGGGAAAGAACATCGAGTGCGCGGACCAGTTGTTGCGAGAAGGCGATCGCGATAGCACCGAGCGTGGCCAGAAGATGCGGCAGATCGGCTTGGATATCATTTCGTCCCTGATCCAGGCGTTGTCTACCGTCCCGCTTCAGGGGACGGGCTATGATCTGGCCACCGGAAAACCATGGAATGGTGATCGCCAGGAGTGGGTCGCCCCCTGGCTTCGAAATGCCACCGAGGACATGCGCGTGCTCATGCGGGCCTATCGACGCGAGCGATCGCTGGGTCGCCTGCATCCGGAGTGGTTCAACTGGGTGAAGTCCTACGTGGACTGGCTGGTGCTGCAGCAGAGGGCCGATGGATCGTTCCCGCGGAGTTGGAAACCCGGAAGCAGCGAGGTCGAGGAATCCACGGGGACGACGAGTTACTGTCCCGTGCCGCTGCTGATCATGATGACCGAAGAGACGGGGGACGCGAAGTACGAGCAGGCGGCCATCCGCGCGGCTGAATATGTGTGGGCGAACTGGGGCACCCGGGGCCTTTTCATCGGCGGCGCCAGCGACAATCCGAACATCACCGACAAAGAGGCCGGGATGTTGAGCATGGAGGCCTACCTGAGTCTCTATGACTCGACCAAGGCGCCCAAGTGGCTGGAACGCGCCAAGGCGGCGGCGGACTTCACCGAAAGCTGGATTTGGATCTGGAACCTGCCGATGCCGGTGGATGCGAACGACGCTCAACTCCACTGGAAGAAGGGCGTACCGATCATTGGGGTTCAGGGCATCACGGCCCTTCACGCCGGCAGCGTGGACGAGTACCTGGATTGGGCCGTGCCCTCTTACGCGAAGCTGTACAACCTTACGAGGGATCCGCATTACCTCGACGTGGCGCGCGTTCTGTTACATGCCACCAAGTCCATGGTCGCGCTGCCGGGTCGCCAGTACGATCTGAAAGGTATTGGGTGGCAGCAGGAGGGCTGGCGCATGGGACCGGGCGGTTCCGGGCGCGGCGTCGGAGGGCACCGATTCTGGTTGCCCTGGATCACATCGAATCACCTCTACGGTATCACGGGTCTGGAGGAGTACGATCCCGCTTTGTTCAAAAGGCTATGCGCCAAGCCGCAGGACACTGAACGCAACCAGCCCGGAAGAGATTGAATTTGCGGCTAATAGAGTTGAAATTGAAAACATGTGAGGTGCTTGTACTATGATGAGAATGTCGCGAAGAGAGTTTATGGCAGTGGGGTTGGCAGGTACCGCAGGCCTTTGTGTCGGTAGAAATACAGACTACTGCAGTGCAGCCGAATCGCCACTGACGTTGCCGGACGAAGACGGCTACAAACTCTGGCTGCGATATACGCTGCCAGGTGACGCTGTGCCAAGCTATCGCAAGGTCGTGCAACACATTCGCGTGGACGGCGATTCGGCAACGTGCGGAATCATCCGCAGCGAATTGAATTCAGCTACCCAAGCCATGCTGGGCAGCACAGTTCCATCGGGCGAAGCCAATGTGGCGGATGGTACGGTCATCGTCGGCACGCCAGGGAATTCGGCACTGATTCGCGGTTTGAACTGGGCCGCCGACTTAAGTGCTGTGGGTGACGAAGGTTTCATCATTCGCTCGGCGCGCGTTGGCAATAAACCGGTGACCGTGATTGCCGCCAACGGCGACATCGGTGCGCTGTATGGCAGTTTCCATTTCCTGCGGCTGATGCAAACCGCCCAGCCGATCGATTCGCTCGACATCGCCGAACGGCCCGCGCTGCAGCTTCGGTTGATGAACCATTGGGACAACCCCAACGGATCGATTGAGCGCGGTTACGCCGGACGCTCCCTGTGGCAATGGAACGAACTGCCGGAGAGACCCCGTCCTCGCTATGCGGATTACGCCCGCGTCTGTGCCTCTGTCGGAATCAACGGCGCGGTGATCAACAACGTCAATGCCGACCCGCGCATGCTCTCGCCGGAGTATCTTCGCAAAGTCGCTGCGCTGGCGGAGGTGTGGCGGCCTTATGGTGTACGAGTGTATCTGAGCATCAACTTCGCCTCGCCGGTGCGCCTGGGTGGACTGAGTACGGCTGATCCGTTGGACCAGGGCGTGGCTGATTGGTGGAAGGGCAAGGCCGATGAAATTTACGGCCTCATGTCCGATTTCGGCGGCTTCCTGGTCAAGGCAAACTCCGAGGGACAACCCGGGCCGAAGACGTATGGCCGCACTCATGCCGAGGGGGCGAACGTGCTGGCCGACGCGCTGGCTCCGCACAAAGGCAATGTCATGTGGCGGGCATTCGTTTATGACGAAGACGTGGATCCCGATCGCGCCAAGCGTGCGTACCTCGAGTTCACACGGCTTGATGGACAGTTCCGCCCGAACGTTGCGATCCAGGTGAAGAACGGCCCGGTCGATTTTCAGCCGCGCGAGCCATTCCATCCGCTGTTCGGCGGGATGAAGCAGACTCCCGTGATCGCTGAAATTCAGGCGACGCAGGAGTATCTCGGCCAGGCCAAACATCTCGTTTACCTCGGCACGATGTGGAAGGAGTTCCTGGACTCGGACACGCTCGCCAAGGGCCGCGGTTCGACCGTCGCCAAAGTGTTGGCGGGCAAAGTCTATCCCAGCCGCGTCACGGGCATGGTTTCCGTGACGAATCCCGGCATGGACACCAACTGGTGTGGACATCATTTCTCGCAGTCGAATTGGTATGCGTTCGGCCGCCTCGCGTGGAATCCGGAGTTGTCGGCTCGGAAGATTGCCGACGAATGGACGCGCATGACCTTCACCAACGACGAGAAAACCGTGACGGTTATCCGCGACATGATGATGGGTTCACGCGAAACATTCGTGAACTATACGATGCCCTTGGGGCTGCATCATCTGATTGGCGGCAACCATTACGCGCCGATGCCCTGGAACAATCGCGCCCCGAGAGCCGACTGGACGGCGACTTACTATCATCAGGCT
The DNA here is from genome assembly GCA_964399325.1 of uncultured Pirellulales bacterium. Classification (GTDB taxonomy): domain Bacteria; phylum Planctomycetota; class Phycisphaerae; order Sedimentisphaerales; family Anaerobacaceae; genus JAFGLV01. The sequence goes on along the minus strand of CAYNQP010000030.1, from coordinate 742 downwards.
TCCGCGGACGGCGTTGGCTTCGACCGGACGAAACGCGGCGGCCGCGCCGTCGAGCAATACTTTCCGCCGGTTTGTGACATGTTCGATGATATCACACGATGCCCGGAAGAATATCTTCTCTGGTTCCATCGTTGCGCATGGGATTACCGAATGAAGTCGGGCAAGACTTTGTGGGAGGAACTCTGCGACAAGTATCGACAGGGAGCCCAACAGGCGGCCGTCTTGCAGCAAACGTGGCAAGCGCTGGAGGGAAAAATTGATGCACGTCGGCACAGGGAAGTCACCGAACGCCTGGCCATTCAAGTCGCGGATGCCGCGAAATGGCGAGATCAGATCTTGGAGTATTTCGGGGGTTTCAGCAAACGTCCTATCTAATGTTTGCTCCCACGACGCCCATTTGCTTTGGCTTCCAAGGAAGAGGATAGCGATGGAGTTCAGAGTCTAGGCTTGACCCCAAGAAGGCCAGGAAGGCTCCCTGCGGAAGACTTCCGGCATGCCGAGAACCGTTGGGCTACAATTAACCGGCACGAATAGAGATTGATTCGCTGTATGATTGCGGAAGAGAACGGACAGAGAGAATGGTGCGCGGGGAGAATCAATATGAATAGGCATATCGCTGACATGGGAGGTGGAATCATGCGAAAATATGGCATCACTGTCCTGATTATCATCGGTTTGACCGGAGTCTTCTCGGATATCTACGGGTGCTCCACTGTCTGCCTCAACAAGAAGGGGCAGGTCA
>CAYNQP010000029.1:0-14226 GCA_964399325.1 uncultured Pirellulales bacterium | reverse complement strand
CTGATAACGTGGTTCTTGGCCATAGGATGAACAGAGGCAACCACAATTCGATCTCCGAGCAGATGGTCATCGGCGTGACCATGGGAGACGCTGCGGGCATTGGCCCCGAGGTGGTGGTCAAGGCCTTGGCCGATCCCGAGGTGCGTCGGGCCGCCAAGTTCATCGTTTTCGGCATGAACGAGCAGCTCTGCTACGCCGCCGACCGCGCGGAGATCGAGCCGTTCTGGGGCCGGCATCAGCACGAGAAGATCAGCCGGGACTATCCCTACAAGGTGGTGGTGGCCGATTACGACGAGTTCAGCGTGCCGCCGTGGTTGAAGGCGCCGAGCCGGGTGGCCGGTGAGGCATCGCTGAAGTTCTGCACCGATGCGATTGACGCGGAGAAGGATCGAATCATCGACGCCATTGTGACGGCCCCGATCAGCAAGGAGAGCTGGCATATGGCCGATGTGGCGTGGCCCGGCCATACGGAGATGTTCACGCAGAAGTACAAAGCCCCGCGCAAGGCCATGATGTTCGTCAGCGGGCCTTTGAAGGTCGCTTTGGCAACGATCCACCAAGCGCTTTTCGACGTCCGGAACACATTCAAGATTGGCTGTGTTTTTGAGCCGATTGACCTGCTTAACGATGCCCTGAAGGAGTTTTTCGGCCTGGAGCGTCCGCATATCGGCGTGGCGGCACTGAACCCGCACGCCGGTGAGAACGGCCAGTTCGGGGACGAGGAGCAGCGCATCATCTCCCCGGCGATCCTGCTGGCCCAGGAGCAGGGGATTCACTGCGTCGGGCCGATCGCTGCCGATGTCCTATTCAGGCAAGCCGTGCAGGGCCAGTTCGACGCGGTCGTGGCGATGTATCACGACCAGGCCATGATCCCGATCAAGCTGCTGGATTTCGAGCACGCGGTCAATGTGACGATCGGGCTGCCCGCCGTGCGGACGTCCCCGGCGCACGGAACGGCCTTTGACATCGCCGGTCGCAACCAGGCGGACGCATCGAGCATGAAATCGGCCATCATGACGGCGATCCGGATGGCCCGGATCAGGCGCGGCTGGCAGCTCGCCGCCGCCGGCAGCCGGGCCCGTGAGCCGGAGGAATAGGTCGCACAGAGCCTGCCCCCGCGCAGGCGGGGGTCCTATGAGATCAATCGGCACTGTCAGGACGCCGGCTATCCACAGCAATGCAGACCAAACACCAGATCCGCCAGTTGCTCACATCAGCGGGGGTCGCCCCCAATCGGAGGTTCGGCCAGCACTTTCTCGTGGACCTGAACCTGATGCGCCTGGTGGTCGATTCGGCCGGCGTCACTCGGGACGATGTCGTTCTCGAGGTCGGGTGCGGGACGGGCTCTCTGACCGGCGCCCTGGCCGAGCGTGCCGGTCGGGTGGTGACCGTGGAAATCGACCGGACGCTGGCCGAGATCGCCGGGTCTCAACTGGCCGAGGCGGCGAACATCACGCTGATCAACGCCGATGTCCTGTCGAGCAAGGGGGCGTTCAATCCTGCGGTGGTGGAGGCCCTGGGCCCGCTCGGAAGGCGGCGGGGGCGTCTGCTGCTGGTAGCCAACCTGCCCTACGACGTGGCCTCGGCGGTCATGATCAACCTCGTCAAGGGCCCGGTCGTGGCTGATGAGATGGTGGTGACGGTGCAGAAAGAGGTGGCCGAGCGGATGGAGGCCGGCCCGGGCAGCAAGAATTATGGGACGCTGAGCATTCTCCTGGGCACCGCCGGTGAGGTCCAGACGCTTCGGGTCCTCAAGCCGAGCGTCTTCTGGCCCGCCCCGAAGGTCGATTCGGCCTTGGTCCGGTTCGTTCGTGACGCCCGCAAGTGTGCCCGGATCGGGGATATCAGGGTCCTGGGCGAGGTCGTGAGCCTTTTCATGGGCCATCGGCGCAAGATGCTCCGGGCCTGCACGAAGTACGCCCCGGCCGAGTTGGGCGGGCGGGACTTCCTGGCCCAGGTCCTCGAACGGTGCGGGATCGATGCGACCCAGCGCCCCGAGGAGCTCAGCCCCGAGCAGTACGTGGAGCTGGCGAATCGGTGCCGTTTGTAGTGTGCCCGCAAGGGCATAGGTAAGGGCGAATTGGGTTTCACCCTTGCCAAGAACGCCCTACGGCGTCACTATGGACGCGCCGGTGAAACCGAATTCCCGTGGGCGGCGGGAATCACCCCGTAAGCCGTTCAATTCCGGGGCTTTAGGTTGTCTGAGATATTTAGATTTGCATGCTCGGCGCGTCTGGGCTATAATCAGAGGCATGGGTCGAGGTGTTTGGCCTAGGCAAGGTAAAGGAAAAGAGAGAATCAGCGGAACAGGTCGCTGGTGCTGTGCATCTATTGGCATGTGTACACGGGTGTGGTCCGGTTAATCCTGCGCGAAGGAGTTCTGGCATGAGTAAGAGGCGAGGTTTTACCCTGATTGAATTGCTGGTGGTGATTGCGATCATCGCCATTCTGATGGGAATCTTGATGCCCACCTTGAGAAAGGTCAAAGAACAGGGCAACATGATCAAGTGCTTGGGCAACCTCAAGCAGTGGAACCTGATTCACGCAATGTACGTGCAGGACAACGACGGCACGTTCTATAGCGGGGACGCGACGGGCAGCCAGGATGACGGTTTCTGGTGGATCGTTCAGATGGCGGAGAGGTATCAGAGCCGGATTAAGAATAAGGTGTGGTTCTGCCCCAAGAGCAAGGGTACCCTGCAAGATGCGAGCGGCACCCCGAACAACAAGCTCTCGATCCACACGGCTTGGGGCATTTTCACCAGGGCCACGGAGAGCCAGCCGCGATTATGTGCCGACGGCATTGCGGGCAGCTACGCCATCAATGGCTGGGTCCTCAATATAGGCCCGGGCACCGACGGCCTGACTGAGGGCCGACAGCGCAGCAATCACTGGAAGACACCGCAGGTCAGAGGGGCTGCCTACGTTCCGCTGATGGCCGAGGCGCTGCGATTCGACCTGTGGCCTCAGCCGAGCCAGGCACCCTTCGCGAGCGAGACGGCTGTCTGGGACACAGACAACACCAACCACATGGCGCGGGCGTGCATGAACCGCCACCTCGGGCACGTGAACATCTCGTTCTGCGATTTCTCGGCGAGGAAGGTGGGGCTCAAGGAGCTGTACACGTTGAAGTGGCATAAGGCGTTCAACACCGCCGGGCGCTTCACGCTGGCCGGCGGCGTCACGGCCGATATGTGGCCTGACTGGATTCGACCCTACAAGGATTATTGAGATATTGACCTGCAACGAGGGCTGGTTCGTTGAGACAAAGGGGCTAGCCTTTCTTGTGCGGTGTCGCTACGATGGGCGGGCACAGGCCCGCGCCCGGGGTCCGCAGGCGCGGCTTTGTTGCGTGATAGCAGGCTGGGGTGTCCACAGCGAGTTGTCTGGCGCTGTGTCAAACGAAGGTGTTCTTTGAAGTGAGGTGTGGACTGTGTACAGACGCAAGGCGTTTACACTCATCGAACTGCTGGTCGTGATCGCGATCATCGCGATCCTCATGGGTATCCTGATGCCGGCCCTGGCGCGAGTTCGGGAGCAGGGCAAGCGTATCGGGTGCCTGAATAATCTCAGGACATTGACGCTGGCCTGGATCATGTACGCCGATTCCAACGACGACAATATCGTCAACGGTGATTCCGGCGAGTACGGCCACCTCGAAAATGGGCCGTACTGGGTCCAGAGAGACTACTTGCCGACTCAGACGGAGTTGCAGAAAAAGAACGCGGTCAAGGCTGGAGCGCTCTTCCCCTACGTGAGGACCCTGAAGGTCTACAAGTGCGCAACCGTGCTGCGAGCCGTCATGGACAGTTACGACGCTGTGAGCCCGCCGGTGCGCACCTACTCGATCGCCGATTCCATGAACTGTCAGGGTTGGTTCATGGACATGGGCACCACGACGGTCAAGAAACGGATGCAGATCAAGGACGCGCCGTTCCGGATGGTCTTTCTCGATGATGGCGGCACCACTGTGTCGGCCATGGGCGGCTGGACCGTGTGGGCGACCAAGTGGCAGTGGTGGGATCCGCCGCCGGTTCGCCATGGTGATGGGACGAACTTCTCCTTTGCCGACGGTCACGCGGACTATCACAAGTGGGAAGACCCGCGAACCATAGAGATAGGCAAGCGAATCCCGCCGCCGGCCAATACCGGAGAGGTTCAGGCTGGCAACGTTGACTTGGTATGGTCCTCGATTGCGATGTGGGGTACGAAGCAGAACAAATTGCACTGATCCGGGGATGCCGCCCGGATGGGCAGAGGGCCGCCAGAGGATGAACTGCCGGCGGTGCTGATACGACATAGCAGCAGAGAGAGATTGCTCTGACCGTTGCTGTATAGGCGGGGGTGCTCTGTAACAGTAGGTCTATTCAGGAGTGCGTTCAGGATGAACAGGAACAAGGCGTTCACCCTCATCGAGCTGCTCGTCGTCATCGCGATCATCGCGATCCTCATGGGCATCCTTATGCCGGCCCTGTCACGCGTGCGTACCCAGGCGCGGGGCGTGGTGTGCCAGTCCAACCTCAAGCAATGGGGCACCCTGTTCACCATGTACACCGACGCCAATAACAGCATGTTCAACGAGCGCTCAGGCACCAGCGGACGCTGGGTCGATACGATGTACGCCTACTACTACAAGGACCCGAAGTTCCGCGTCTGCCCGGTGGTGAAGAAGATCGCGTACCCGAGCTACCCGCCGGGAGGCACCAGCGTTCCGGAGCTCGCCGGGGACAAGGAAACCAACTGGGGTTATCTCAGCACGGCCAACAGTCGGCCTGAGGGAACGTACGGCAGCTACGGCATCAACGAGTGGGTCCAGGTGCCAAAAAATCCGCCCGTCTGCACCAAGCCGGCCGAACCCTTCTGGCGGACTCCAATGGTCCGGGGGGCGGCGCAGATTCCGTTGTTCCTGGACTGCTGGTTCTTTGGCGGCTGGCCGGACGATGATGATCCACCGCCGGTCTACGATGGTGAGAAGCGGACCGACGACGGGAATGCGATGAACCGTTTTTGTATCGATCGCCACCAGCAGGGCATCAATGCCGTTTTCCTGGACTACTCGGTTCGGAAGGTCTGGCTCAAACAGTTGTGGCGCATCAAGTGGAGCAAACGATTCAAAACCGGCGTGGACGTCGCCTGGCCGGAATGGATGGCCCAATTCAAAGAGAATTGACGCGTCCGCCGGCGCCGGCAGGGGTGGGGCCAAGTGACGCTTCGCCTGTTTGTGTCGGTCGTCGTCGGCATACCGCTGTTCATGGACTGCTACTTCTGGTGCGGATGGCCCGATGACGACGACGAGCCCCCGCGCGCATATGACTGGCAGGATCGCAGCGACGCCAACGCGATGAATCGCTTCGCCTTGAACCGTCACCAGGGCAACATCAACGCCCTTTTCCTGGACTACAGCGTCAGGCCGGTCGGGCTCAAGGAGCTCTGGACGCTCAACTGGTACAAAGGGTTCAACCGGGCCAACACATGGACGGTCGCCGGCGGAGCGACCACCGCAACCTGGGCTGCCCACGGCGACGGCTGGATGGCTCAGTTCAAAGATTACTGAGCGCCTGACCAACCCCGCCCGAGATCGATCCTCATCAATCACTTCAAAGGATGGCGGTTTTGTGGCGGTGGCTGTGACATTCGATGTTGACGGCCACGGGCAGTGACGCGATGTGACAGGGGGCGGTTTCGATCAGCACGGCCAGTGCGGTCGTGTCACCACCGAGACCTTGCGGGCCGACGCCGAGCGCGTTGATTTGCTTTAGCAGGTCGCGTTCCATTTCTGCGTAGAACTCGTCTTCATGGGGCTCGCCGAGCCGGCGCAAGAGGGCCTTTTTGCTCAGCAGGCAGCTTCGCTCGAAGTTGCCTCCGATCCCGACCCCCACGACGAAGGGCGGGCACGCATCGGCGCCGGCGGCCTTCACCACTTCGACGATCCAGTCCGTGACTTCGGCTCTCTCGGCGGTCGGTCGGAACATGCGAAACCGGCTCTTGTTTTCGCAGCCGCCGCCCTTGGCCATCACGGTGATCTTCAGCTTGTCGCCCGGCACGAGCGTGTGATGAACGATCGCGGGCGTGTTGGTCCCGGTATTCGTGCGGGCGTGCAGCGGGTCGGCCACGACGCTCATACGCAGGTAGCCCTGCTCGTAGCCGGCCGCAACGCCCGCGTTGATGGCGTCGATGACGGTCACCGGGTCGCTGCTGTTCGACGCGGTGATACCGACCTCGGCGCCCTGCTCGACGAAGACCACGGTCAGCCCGGTATCCTGACAGAGAGGAATGCTCTCCTGCGTGGCGATCCGGGCGTTTTCGAGGAGTTGTTGGAGGACCTTGGCCGCCCCGGGGTTGGACTCGCTCGCGGCCGCACGTTCCAGCGCGGCGAGCACATCCTCAGGCAGTTCGTGACAGGCCGCTACGCAGAGCGATTCGACCGTCTTACTGACCTGTTCGAAAGGAATCGTTCGCACAAGGGCCCCATCCACGAAGCAGCACAGGTCCTAGGGGTCGTATTCGACCTATTCCCTACTGGCCCAGCACGCTGACTTCATATGTCTTATATGTCGTATTGCCCACGTCGTCGCTGATCTTCAGAGCGATAATGTGCTCGCCCGGCGGCAGGTCGTCCGTGAGGATCGTGAAGCTCTCTTCCGTGGTGTCGAAAATGAAGTCGTCGGGCAGTGTGCTCTTCCACTCGGCGTTGCTGTCGATGGTGTATTCGAGCTTGCCGACGACGCTCAGCTCGTCGGTGACCAGCAGCTTGAGCGTGGCGGCCTTACCGCTCTTTTCGAGTGCGTACTTTCGGATGACCGGACCGGTGTTGTCCACGACGACCGGGTCGCTAATCCGGCTGCCCGTCATTTTGGTGGCCGCCGTATTGCTGCGGGCGTCGTCGGCGGTGACTCTGACCTCGTAGCGGCCGTCCTCGACGGTCTTGCCATCCCATTCGTAGTCATCGTCCTCGGTTTCGTCCTTGAGCTCGATCCAGGTGTCTCTGCCGAGCCTTCGGAAGTCGATCTGGTAGACCAGCTTGTCCTCATTCTCATCGTCAGCCTTGTATGTGATCTTGAAGACGCCTTCCTTGCCCGAACTCGTCAGACGGGCCGCATCCACCGATTCGACCTTGGGGGCCAGATTCGGCACGGTGCTAGCCACGGCGATCTCCCTGATCATCGGTGTCTTCTTCCCGTCCTGCGATTGGAGCACGAGCTTGTACTGGCAGAATCGTCCCAACGGGCAGCGCAACTGGATCGGCTCGATGATCTCGGCCATCTCCGTCCAATCGGAGAACGTGGGGTCATTGACGTCTTCAACGTTGCCGCTGCGCGAGGCGACCAGGACCTTGCACCCGCGCGGGATATCGGCGTCGATCTGGAGCTTGCCCCACTTGGCGGGCTGACCGGCATCGATGAGATCGGAGAGATAGGTCCCTTCCACGGCATAGTCGGGGGCCAGCAGGACGAGCTTGGCGGGATTGGCGGTGCCGATGTAGAGTTCCTGGCCGGAGACGGTCACCGCCGCGATCTGAGCGGCGTGCTCATCCTCATAGATCACGGTCTCCCGCTCGGCATCAGGGTCGATGGCGAAGAGCTTCCCATCGTTGCCTGAGCCGACGAGCACGCTGCCGCCCTGCCCTGCCAGACACAGAAAAACGGCTGACTCGGTGAACAAGTCCGTGACATAACCCTGCTTGGTGATCTTGTAAATATGGCTGGCCGTCCCCGGCTTGGCCCCTTTGGCCACGGGCGCGCTGCGCGGGGCCGGCTTGGTCTCCGTCGTTTTGGTATTGGCGATCTTGAGTTTGAGGCCGCCTTCACCGGTGGAACCGCTCTTGTCGGGTTCCTCCTTGGGCTCCGGGCGGCCGGCGGAGATGGGCGCCTGGGCGGCGAACTTGCGCTCGGTCTGTACGACCTTGGCCGAGGTGGCGGCCGCATACAGATACTCGGTCTCCGAGGGAGATCCGTTGGCGAAGAGCAGAGCGCTGACCTCGGGTTCGTCACTGTCGTACAGAACGGTCGTTGTCTTGGTGCGGGGGTTGATCTTGTACACGAGCCCGCGGGTGTCGCTTCCGGCGTAGACGAAACCGTCCTTGCCCGCTGCCAGCGACAGGATGTTCTTGTCCGGACTATCGTAGACAAGCTGGGCGACCTTGCCCGAGGGGTCGAGGACATAGATCTTGCCCTCCGGACCGGTCCCCAGATAGAGGTTGCCGACATTGTCTACGGCGATGGCGAAGATGTACTTGGCATCGTCCGGCTCGAAGATGGTTTCCATCTCCCCCGTGGCGTAGCGACACAGCCGGCAACGGTCGCCGCTGATGCCGACGACGAGCCGGCCGGTCACATCAATCGCCATCGCGAAGATGTGTTCGTTGGAGAAACGCTCGTCGGCATCGACGACGTCGCCTTCATCGGACTCGTCGGATTTGTTCGGCTCGGTCGCGGCCGGAGTCGGGGTGGCCCGATTGGCGCCGGGAACCGCATCGCCTTCGGCAGGATATATCTTCGTGAGTGCGCCGAGACGATACTCGTAGATGCTGCCGTTCGGACTGGTGCCCAGGTAGATCGTGCCCCCGCTGACGACGATGCTGTTGACGGACCAGACGCCCGCAAACTCTTTGGCGAGGACCTTAGCGGCCCGCCCGAGCTGAATCGTGCCGCGCGAGCTGATAACGACGGCTTCGGTCTTGCCCTCGACCAGGTCCTTATTGCTGGATTGTCGCGTGATCTTGCTGGTGACCGCCCAGCCTGGGCAGGCCGCCAGCGCGACAATCAACACCAGCGCGACAACACGCACACAACTGACGCAGCGCAACTCCATGTTCATCTTCACTCCCAATACAAAGGGCGCGGACCCAAAACGCGCTCGCAAGTCAGCGACACGGCTGCCAAGGGCGCCTCCGCCTGATTCCAGCGGCTTGGCACTGGCAGCCCTTGGATTATAGGTCCAGGCGCCTGATATTTCCGGCCCCATCGGACGGCTTTCCTTTCGTTGGACCGCCGTGGCTCTTCACCTTTCGGCGAGACTACTTTTCTTCCACAACGATGGGCACAACTTCTTTGTCGGCAATCACGGTACCGGTTTCTACAGTCTTTTCGATCCAACGTGGATGAGGGAGAGCTTTCATGGCCCTTCCGTCGTTCTGCAGGATGATGGCCTTCGTCTCCGGCAGATCGGGCAGTTCCGCTTTCTCCAGGACGATACCTTTCGGGGGTAGAACCAAGAGGCAGCGCAGCTTGGTTCGCTCGACATTCAAGGCGTCGTTCAGGGCATCGACCAGGGTCTGGTAGTTCGTGGCGAGGAACCGATGCGGCGTGGTCTTCCGCAGGAAGTTCTCGTAATCGTAGACACCGCAGAGCATGAGTTTGTATTTGCCGGGGACGACGTCCTCCGGCACCTTCAGCGTAATGTGGTACTTCCTCTTCTCTGCGAGCCACGATTCGACAACAACGGTTACCTCGATGTTTTCGCCCGGTTTGACCTTCGTGTTGGAGACATCCACCGACCACAGGTGAGAGACGGTATTCTTCGGCCAGATTCGCACCTCGAAATCGAGCGATTTGACCTTGGCTCCCTTGTACGGGTTGTTCAGGAGCAGGACTAACGCCCCCATGAGTTCACTCACCGGCTCGGACAGATCGGTGCCCGTGGAGATATTGCCGAATCGAATGGCTTGCCCGTCGTCCAGATCGATCGCGGCCTTGTATTCGATGGTGTGGTCGGGAGGTAGCGAACCGACCTGGAGGGCGGCCGCCCCGATCATGTCGGGAACCAACTGCGGCGTCAGGGACGGGTGGTCAACGACTTGGCAGTTGTATGTACGGACCATGGGATCGTTGTAGCGTTCGACGCGGATGGATACCGGCAGCATCGGGGGCTTGGCGCCGATTTTTCCAAAGACCGCGGCCGATTCATCGGCCGTGATGGCGCCCACGATATCGGTGGCCGCACCGAGCTTGGATGACCGCATCACGCTCGAAACGACGGTGTAGACCTTGCCGCCGGCCATCGGCAGGTTCAGAGCCCCGTAACCGAGAAAGCTGTGCCCGAAGCCGTAAACGCGGTCGTCACGCACTTCGGTCACCGTGCCAAGCACGTTCATCTTGATGTCGCCCGCCACCACGGGAATGGTCAATACCCCCCCCGGTTTCAGTTTCAATTCAGACGCCCCGCCCTCCTGGGCTTCGGCACTGCCGCTTATGCTGGGCATCGCGGCATAACCCATCGCTTCGAGCTGCGAGGCGAGTTGTTCGCAGGCGGCAGGCGACAGCCCCGATATCAGCAAGGGGCAGGGCAACAGGGTGGTTCCGCTGGCACGGCCGGCATTCAGCAGCTTGGTGTTCCTCACCTGGTCGCTGATTTCCGACAGGTCGAGCGGCCTGGAGAAATCAAACGTAAAGGCCGTTCGGGCGGAAGACGCCGCTGGTTCTGCCGATCCCGCCATGCTGCCAACCTGGAGCATCTCCTTGATCGGCGTGACCCCGTACAGCGGGTCTTTGGTATAGGTCCAGCCGAAGGCGAGCGCCCCGGCCAAGCGGTCGTCGATATAGACAGGCGAACCACTACAGCCGGCCACGACGCCCGTATGCTTGAAACGCTCGTCCAGACCCATCACGAGGATGGCATTACGGCCCGGCTCGATGTCGTGGATGACGTTCACAACCTCCAGGGCGAACTTCTCGATTCCGTTGACCCCGTAGTCGGTCAGGCAGTAAGCCTCCATACCCGGTTTGACCTCGTCGACGCCGATGTACCGCTGTGGGTCCCAGAGGGCGTCGGCAGGCTCCTGGCTCTCGCCGGCGAAAAGGGCCGTGCCCATCAGCATGGGCAGAGCGATGGCGGCCCAGCACAGTGTATGAAAAAACCGAGGTTGCGCCATTGGCGCCTTGGCCTTTGCGTCCGTCCCCAACATCCGTGTCCTTTCAATGATTAACGGCTCAAAATTGTAACTTTGCGATAGTTGCATTGCAAGCCAAAAGGGATTTTGTTAGCATGGGCACTTGTCTTTTTGGATGGCCCGATAACCGGGTCGGTGTTCCTGCACGCGGAAATGGAGAACAACGAATGAAATCGGATCATCGGCACGAGCTGAAGACCAATGAATTAGCCGAGTGGATTGCTCACTTCCCGGAGTGGGTCAACGAGAACCGCACGACCTTGCTTGCGACCGGCGCCGTTGCTGCGGTTGCTCTGGGGGTGTATTTTGTGAAGTTCTACCGGAAGGACGCGACGGCCGTTCGCCAACAGGTGCGCCTGACGAGCCTCGTGACCCAGTTGCCTCGTCAGGAGGATGATGTGGCGCAGGCGCTCAGCCAGGGCGTGGACAAATCCATTGCCCTCTTGCCGATCGCTCAGGACCTGCAGGATTTTGCCCAGACGGCCACAAGTGATAAGATGGCCGCGATGGCGCTGATCAAACGCGCCGAGGCCCTGCGGGCGGAACTGCACTATCGGCTCGCTGACGTCAGCCGAGAGGAAGTCGCCCGGCAGATCGCGCAGGCGCAGGCGAGCTACCGCGGCGTTCTCGATCGCGCCTCATCGTATCCGGTGCTGGCCGCGGCCGCGCAGTTCGGCTTGGGATTGTGTGAGGAAGAACTGGGCAACTTCGATAAGGCCAAGGAGATCTACCGCCAGGTTGCAGACGGCGCCGCCTATAAGGGCACCACCGCGCAAGCGGCGGCGGCTCACCGCCTCAAGACGATGGATGACTACAAGAGTGCGGTCGTCTTCAAACCGGCCCCGCCTCGGCCGGCAACGGCCTCCATGCCCGGCTTCCAGATGCCGGGCGTCCAAATGGCGCCTGGCGCCACGAACCCGCCCATCGTGATCGAAGCCCCGCCGGTCCAGGCGACCGAGGCCGTGCCGAGTGCCCCCGCGCAGGACAGTGGGGCGACCCCGGTGCAAGTGCCCGAAGCGAACGAACCCGCGGGTAATTGACGCAGCGCCATGTGTGAATTGCCGGAAGTTGACGATCAGTCGCTGAAGCTCCACGTGGGGGTGGGCATCACCGAGCGACGGCTGGACAAATACCTGGCCGGCCGGTTCCGCAATCTCAGCCGGCACTTCATCCAGGACGCCATCAAGGCCGGCACGGTCAAGGTCAACGACCAGGTCACCAAGTGCAGCTTCAAGCTCAGCCACGGGGACGTTATCGACTTTGTGGTTCCGAAACCACAGAGCAAAGAGATCGAGCCCGAAGACATCCCGCTGGATATCATCTATGAGGACGACGATCTGATTGTCCTGAACAAGCCGCCCAACATCATTGTCCATCCGGCCCGGGGCAACAGGCACGGAACGCTGGTCAACGCCTTGGCGCACTACTCGTCACAATTGTCGAGCGGCTTGGGTGAGTTTCGCCCCGGCATCGTGCACCGGCTCGACCGCAACACCACGGGCGTGATGATCGCGACCAAAAACGACATGGCCCAGTGGAAGATTGCCAAGCAGTTCGAGCTGCGCCAGGTGAAGAAGAGCTATCTGGCGATCGTGCACGGAACGCCCGAGTTGCAGGCGGACCGGATTAACATGCCCCTGGGCATTCACCCGAAGATGCGCGAGAAATACGCCGTTCGCCCGGAGACCGGCAAGGAGGCCATCACCTTCTACGAGGTGATCGAGGCGTTTCGTGGTTTTTCGCTAGTGCGCTGCAAGCCGCGAACCGGAAGGACGCACCAGATTCGCGTGCACCTGTCGTATCTCAAGCATCCCATTGTGGCCGACGACATGTACGGGGGCAAGCTCGTTTACCCTTGGCAGCTCGCCGACGCTGAGCAGGCCGTAGAGGAGCCCGTCATCAGCCGCTGCGCCCTGCACGCCTGGACCATCGAGTTCACCCATCCCACTACGCAAGAACGCGTCAACTTCGAGGCCCCCCTGCCCGAAGACATGCAAATCCTGCTCGAAATGCTCCGACAGTATCGCGGTTTGGAGTCCAGTTCGGAGTTCCGCCTTTAGGCGGGTTAGAACGAGACCGCCTGAAGGCGGAACTCCAAACCAACGATTCACAGAGCCGGATCGTCCCAACCCTTGCCGTAGCCATTGAGGGGGTACTCGCGCCAGATGCGCTTCGCTTCCTCCGGATCTGTCTGGGCCAGATACTCGGTCGCGCTGCTCCACGGCCAATCCGTCCATTGTTCCACGTAACCGTGATGGAGCGGGCTGTGGTGTACGTAGTTCAGCGTTGCCCAGAAGTGGCGGTCCGACCGCATCGCGCGCTCCACGGCACGGAAGAAGACCTTACGCCCTCGCGCGTCTTCCTCGCCGTTCCAGACGTGTGACGTGCGTCCATGAAACCGGCCCAACTCGCCCAACAGTGCGAGAATGTCCGATGTCTGGACCAACGCGTGGTAGTGATTCGGTAGCACGCACCACGCAAATGTCTGATCGGCATTGGCTGTGAACAAGGTCAACAGATCATCCGTGAAGACATCCAGCCGCACCGGACTGCGACCGATATAAGGCCGATGCTCGAAGCAGGCGGCGGTGACGTGGAATCGCAAGCGGTCAGTGTCGTCGCGGTGGGGCGGTGAATGCCACGGATGTCCGCGCGACTTGCGCCACGCGAGCAAGTCGGCCCGCTGTTCAGCCGTGAGTTGACGCCAGCGATATTGCGGCTGGGACATGCCGGGAGTCTACCCGACGCATAGGAGGGCGGCAAGGCGGTCTTCGGCGTTCCCGCAAGAGCATATACGGCTTCGGACCACCGGGCTTCTCGATAGCTACAATGCAGGAACCGCTATTGATGCTGTAGGGCCAAGCGTCCGGCGGGAGTGCGTCGAGTGATATCGGCCCATTCGGATCGAGAAGGAACCAGCGCCTTGATGACAGCGGTTGCCTGATCGACATCACCAGGATCTGTCCGGTGTCATTGATGCTCACAGCTTGGCAGCGAGGTCTGTGGGGAGTGTCCAGTTGCGTCATATCCGTCGCCTCGTCCCAAAGAAAGCCCCACACGTGACCTGCAGAGTCGTAGGAACAGCCAACGATCTGACCACGGTTGTTCATTGCGGTGGCGACGCTGCCTTTGTCTCCGAGTGTCCCCAGTCTCGTGCGGCCTCTGCCAGGTTCCCATAGAAACGCTTCGTACTGGTTGGCGTCTGACAACATGGTGCTGCTGATCCGTCCCGAGTTGTTGATGATTATGGGGCTGTGTGGAATGGCACTGCCGTCTCCAAACATATTGTTGCCATGAGTTTATGCTTTTCCGAGTTGTGCTCGCCATTGCTGGCGGGG
>CAYNQP010000028.1:6613-14371 GCA_964399325.1 uncultured Pirellulales bacterium | reverse complement strand
TCGCAGGCTGCGGACAGAGCTGCGGGTCGTCCAAAGAGACTGGCCCTCTCTTGGGGCGTAGGGCGATGTCAAATGCTAAGTAAGTGGGAATGAAAATCGCAGGTCGAATCTGAGTTTTCAGGGCCGCGACTTGTCGGACATTGAGCGGGCACGTCCGAACAAGTTGGTTGATGTGGTGTCGCCCGCTGCAGTGTGCGGGCTAGGTGTCCGTTATGCCTGGCCGGATCAATTGGGTTAGCTCCACAGGGCCCTATCGGCCAATTCGGAGCGAGGGTTAAGTTAGAAAGGAAGTGAAGATGTTGAAGAAAAGTCTTTTTGTGGTCGTAGCGCTGGCGATGCTGGCGGTGACAGCCCAAGCGGGCACGGTCAAAATTCACACCTGGCCGACGACTTTCGTCGCCCAAGAGTTGGCGACGATCCCGGTCTATATGGATGTCGGTTACTACGTTGAGGTCAAGAACCAGAACAACATCGGGATCACCCTGTCTCAGAAGACCGTCAAGGACTTCGAAGGTTGCACTGACATCAGTGTAGAGAACAACTTTGCACTGACCCTGACCGGTGACATCGCGAAGGACGGCCCGGTCGGCGGCAACTTCGATTGGGACTTCGGTGGTGGCCTGAAGTCACTGGACCTCGAGCCCGGCGCCAACAGCGTGCATGTTTGTGCCTATCTGACCGGCGCGGACGTGAAGGACAGCAGCCCCACGAGCAACGTCAAAGTTGCGAATGTGAAGCTGTACGTGGTTCCGAGAGTATAATGACAAGCTCAGTTGGTGCGGGGCGCCGATGTTCAGTGAGCCTCTGTCATGGCAAAAACTGACGGCGGTGTTTGTAATCACTGAGTAACAGAATCGCAAGGGGAGAGATGGGTTGCTAGCAATCCATCTCTCCCCTTCTTCTATTTCCGCCTCGGAGGGCACGGCGCGATCGCTCGCTGCTTGGCGGTGGAACGGGATGTCCTCGCCGGCAGGCACTGGGCCGAGCGCGGTTTGGATCCGGATGCGAGGGCGGCGCCAAGGTCAGATATTCTCTTGCGTATTGATCGTGTTTTTGCGTGTTTGGCTCAGTTCGTGGTGTGGGGCCGGAATTGCGGTAAATTTGTTAGCAGAGGCAAGTTAGGTATTGACAGTCGCGATGGAATATGTTAATATAGGTAATGTCCTACCAGGGTGATATTCGGGATTGACAAGAGACATCCTGATGGGAGGCAGCACTGTAAGTTGGGGGTGCTTCACGGGGAATTCGCGAGAAATTAGGACAAGTGCCTCATTTGTAATGCCGAAGAGTTGATAAACCGCAAAGAGTGATAAGGGACCAGTTTTGGGGACCGGGTGTCAAGAGTCGATGATCATGGCACGTTCTGAGAGATGGAGTGTGAATATGGTACTTGGAAGTCGACCTGTGCGAAGGAGTATGAGTCTCTCGGTGCACCAGGCGCATGAGCCGGTGCAGCCAGGCAACAGAACCGTGGCGCGCCTTATCGGAATCATAACCATCGTGCTCCTGGCCAGTGGCTCGGTATTTGGCCAGTTCATCGTGAACCCCATGAAGCTCAACGTCCCGGTGCAGCCGAGGAGGCGCGTGCCGGTGTCTGTGACGATTACGAATACGTTGCTGGATGAAAGCCAGGCCATTGACCTGAGGATTGTGGACGTGACGCAGGATGCAGACGGGGTATGGGAGATCATCGAGGTCGACGACCCGAATGCCGACGCGTCCCAACTGCGCAGTTGCCGAAGCTGGTTGACTCTGGAGAGAGAGACGGTGAATCTGCCTCCGGCGCAGCGGGCGCCTGTCCAGATGTGGGTGACGGTGCCGGCCGGACGGCGCGGATACTTCTGTGCCGCGATTCTTGCCGCGATGCGGCCTCGGCTCGCGGAGTATGAAGGTGTGACGGCCTCCATGACCCTTCAGTTCCTGATTCCTGTCATCGTCGAGGTGCAGGGACGGCCGTTGCCTCACGACGTCTCGCTCAAAGATGCCGGCCTCCTGTTCCGGCGCCAGACGGAACGCGCTCCGGCGGCCAGTCTCGTGAACATGGTGATAGAGAATGCCGGTGGGACCTTCTCCCGTCTGGAAGGAATGGCCCGGATCTCAGTGAAATGGGGAGGGCATTGGCGCCGCATCACGGAAGTGAAAGTCCCCGCCGAGGGTGACATTGGCATCATTCCCAACGTCACGCTGAATCTGAAGGAAGACGTGGGGCGACCGCTGCCCTCGGGCACGTACCGGATCGAAGGGTTCCTGGTTGTCGATGGCAAGCGTAGCGACCAGATCGTGAGGGAAGTCGAGTTCAAGGGCGATCCTCGTATGATCACGGTGGCGGGGTCGGATGCCGCCCTGGATCTGGACCCGAGAGAACTCTCCATTGACGTGATTCCGGGAGCCATGCGGACGAAGACTATCTCAGTGATCAATGCTTCTGAGGAGACCGTCCTCGTGAATGTGAGAACGGCTTTGCCCGCGCACATGATTGCGACGGCCTTGCCCCAGAATGAACAGGGCCGGACCATGCGGGGCGAAGAGTTTGGCTGCACGGACTGGCTGACAGTCTCGCCGGAGCAGTTCACCCTGAACGGTTACGGTCGCCAGTCTCTGAGGATCACCTGTCAGACGCCCGCTACGGAGGTATCCCTCCCGAGCTACTATTCGCTCGTCGAGTTGCTGGCGAAGTATCCCGACGGTCAGCCGGCGGGAAAGACCAAGGGCCTCGTCTATGTGGAGAACCGGGAGGCCGAAGGTGCGCCTCGGGTCGACGGGGTGCAGCTAACATTCCCGGAAGTAGCGGCCTCGCGCTATCTGATCACGGCGCGCTTCGGCAATTTCGGGAACACGCATGTTATGCCCCGGTGCCGAGCGGTCTTGACGTCGGTTCAAGGGGGAGCACTGCAGAAGCAGATCCAACTGAGCAGTGAAGCCTATGACCAATCGGGCAACATGTTGCCCTTGGAGTATCGGACCTTTTCGGGGGTGTTGGATGTCAGTACTCTTACGCCCGGAGACTATCGTCTCACCGCCATCTTGGAGTATGACCAGGGAGGTAATGCACAGCGTCAAGCTGCCTTCCGGGTCGCCGATGAGGGCGGCACCAAATCGGTGCAGCAGGTCGGGTTGGAGGATGTCGGCGGGCCGACGATCATTCGATTGTAGCATGCCGCAGGGGGCGGTTTTTGCTTAAAGCAGGGCGCGGGATTGCCGATAGTTGTTGGAAAGCCGTGGGGTAGCGTAGATACGGCTGGAGAAAGGGACGTTGACCTATGGCAAGGAAATATATCGCTAGATCATTATCGGGCGGGGTGGTGGTTCTCTGTGTGATTCTGTTGTTCACACCGAACAGCCATAGCCAAGGTTTCAAGGCGGTCCGGAAGACGTTTGTGTTATCGGGATCCGTGGGACTTCCCGGCGTTACGATGCAGGGATTGACCGGACCCAGCGGACCACCGGTTACCGATGAAAACGGCGTTTACAGTGCCGAGGTCGTCTACGGCTGGAGCGGTGCGGTCACTCCGGTCAAGCTGGGCTACACGTTTGAGCCCAAGCAGAGGGTGTACCAGAAGGTCACGGAAAACAAGAGCGACGAGAGCTATAGCGCCAATCTCCTGACGTACAAGATCTCCGGCTCGACGGGGCAGGCGGGGGTGAAATTGACGGGGTTGCCCGACGATCCGGTCAGCGATGAGAACGGACGCTACACGGCGACCCTCACCTATGGTTGGAGCGGCCCGGTGATCCCGGAGAAGACCGGATATCGATTCGAGCCGCCCAGCAAGATGTACACCCAGATCATAGAGAACAAATCAGGCGAGGACTTCAAAGCGGTTGAACTGACCTTCACGATCGCCGGTTCCGTGGGTGCCGATGGCGTCGTGATGAAGGGGTTGCCCAACAATCCCGTCACCAGCGGAGATGGCAACTATCGTGTCGAGGTGCCCTACGGCTGGTCGGGGACAGTGACGCCCACCAAGGAGGGGCACCAGTTCAGTCCCCCATCCCGAGAATACAGCTTGGTGATGGACGCGACGACGTTTGAGAGCTACACGGCCGAGGTGTTCACCTATCGGATCTCAGGATCGGTGGGTATGTCGGGCGTTACGATGGACGGGCTTCCGGACAATCCGATGACCGGGGCGGACGGCTACTACTCGGCTGTCGTGCCTTACGGATGGTTGGGCAAAGTCACTCCTTCGCGGCCGGGCTATGAGTTCGCGCCGCCCTCGCGCGACTTCAAGAAGGTTATCAGCGATCACGAGAGCCAGGACTTCAATCCCGGTCTCATTCAACTGATGATCTCCGGCAATGCCGGGATCCCCGGCGCGACGATGGAAGGTCTGTCTGACAATCCCGTCAGTGACGCCACCGGGGCCTACCGTGCGAAAGTCGAGTGGGGCTGGGGCGGCACCGTGACCCCCGTGAAGGAGGGGATGTCTTTTGAACCGCCCAGCCGGACGTACGCCTCGCTGGCGAACGACCAACTCAATCAGACCTACGCGGCCAAACCCATCACGTACCGGCTTGCCGGCAACGTCGGACCGGCGCAAGTGCTTCTCGATGGCTTGCCCGGCCGGGTTCTTTCGGAACCGGACGGATCTTACAGTGTTGAGGTGACCTACAAATGGAATGGCAATGTCACTCCCAAGAAGGCAGGTTATGAGTTCGAGCCGCCCAGCCGCTCCTATGTGGATGTGCAGGCGGACCAGACGATCGAGGACTACCAGGCGCGGATCATCCAGTACACGATTTCCGGCCGTATCGCAGATGAGAATGGCAGCATTGGCATTGCCGGTGTGCTGGTCTTTGCCGAAAACAATGGTGGCTCAGATCTGACCGATGCCAATGGAGACTACCAGTTGCCGGTCGATTTCGGCTGGCGCGGCAAGCTCACTCCCAACAAGGACGGCTATACCTTCACGCCGGTGAGCAAGATGATCGAGTCGGTGGTCCGGAACACATCGAGCGTTGGTTTTCTCGGCAAAGCCAAGATGATGACCATCACGGACAGCATCATATTCGGTGAGGGGGCCGAAGCCGAGCCGATCACGGGCGTGACCGTCACGGCGGATCCGGGCGGCTATACCGGCACGACGGATTCGAAGGGCAAGTACGCTGTGAAGGTGCCCTACGGTTGGTCCGGCAGGCTCGTGCCGACAAAGGAAGGTTTCGGTTTCGAAGAGACACAGGACGGGAGCAATCTGTACACGAGTGTGACGGAGGATATCGACAAGACCGTCAAGCCGGTGCCGTCGCAGCCGGTGCCGTCACAGCCGGTGCCGTCGCAGCCGTTGCCGGTGCCGTCGCAGCCGGTGCCGTCGCAGCTGGTGCCGTCACAGCCGGTACCGTTGCAGCCGTTGCCGTCACAGCCGGTACCGTCGCAGCCGGTTGATCCCGAGAGGCAGGCGCTCCTCGATTTGATCGAGAAGTACGATAGGCAACTCAGGATACTGTCAGGTGAGCCGGTTCCGGAGACACCTGGACTGCCCCCCGCACAGCCGGGGCAGATTCCCGCGCCGCTAGTGGTGACAGGTCCGGCCGTCAACGGCGATTTCCAGGGGGACTTGCTGGATGTCCTGATCAAGATCTCCGAGCAGACGAATGTCGACATCGGTGTGGATCGGACCGTCAAGGCCGGGGTGCAGCCGGTGAACGTCCGGTTGGTCCACACGCCGATTGAGACGGCCCTGCAGAGCATTCTGGGTACGCAATACAGTTTCAAGAAGGAAGGCGACGCCTACCTCGTATTTCGTCCGATTACCAACACGTTCATGGGTGACCAGTTGCGTCAGGTGTTGCAGGATATCGCGCTGGCGGCCGGTGTGCCGATCATCCCCGATGAGAACGTCATCGGCGAGGTATGGGTGGAATTGCCCGGTGTATCGCTGAAGGTCGCCCTGGATATCGTGTTGGCGGGAACGGGCTACGTCGTGAAGGAGACGCCGAACTATATCCTGGTGGCCAGTCGCGACGTCACACACAGCGCGTTTCCGGATATCAGTGAGATGCGCAACGTCAGGCTGAATTATCTAAGTCCTCTGAAAGCGTCGCAGCTTCTGTCGACCGCCTACGAAAAATACGTCCGTTCGGATAACGATCCCAATGGCCACATCATCTCCGTCACAGCGCCTCCGGCCCTGGCGGATCAGATTGTCCGACAGATCAGGAGCCTCGATCATCGTCCGCGGCAGGTGTTGCTCGATGCCCGCGTGGTGGTGATGGAGCGTGGCGACCTTCTGGACATGGGTGTCGAATGGGGTTTCCCCACGATGAGCGCCGGTGTCTTCAGCGATTCGTACCTGGATGGGGATAAGCTCGCCGGTTCGGTTGGCACCAGTTGGCCCTGGGGCGTCCAGATCGGCTACTCCTCTGATCGGAGCTTCACGAATTCGCTGCTGATGGCCTTGAACCTGCTCCAGGAGAACGGCCAGGCCGATATTGTCTCGAACCCGCAGGTGCTGGCTCAGGACGGCAAGGAATCGAATATGGGAGTCGTTACCGAAGAGCACTTCGTGCTGACCGCTCCCCAGACGACGGGCTTCTTCCTGAATTCGGAATTTGTGACCATCACGTCCGGTACGACGCTGACCATCACGCCGCACATCGGTGATAACAATGACATTACCCTGGAAATGGAGGTTGAGGTCAGTGACAGCATTCCGAATGGTCGAGGCACTGACCTGCCGGTCGTGACGCGACGTCGGACCAAGAACGTTGCCACGATTGCTGACGGCGGTACCGTCGCCCTCGCCGGTTTGACCGAGAACCGCTCCAGACTCAAAGAGAAGAGCGTGCCGTACCTGAGCAATTTGCCGCTGGTTGGGGCGCTGTTCAGGAACACCGAGAGTGACCAATCGACGCAAGAGGTTGCCGTGTTCGTGACGGCGCAGTTGATTCCCGACCAGTATAAGGCACCGACTCCGGCGGCCCGTCTGAACCCGTCGGCGAACCTGCCAACCGAGCCGGCCGGTGAGGACTATCGAGAACAACTCAGACAGAGTCTATCGGGCCAACTCAGATAGCAGAGTGACAGCCAAGGAGCATAGGAACTGTGCGGGTTAACCGACGATACATAGTGAGTGCGGTCATCAGAGTCTTGCTGCTGGTTCCACTGGCTTTGGAGATGACAGGGTGCAAGGCCCAGCCGGCCGAATGGCCCGAGCTTCGCCACGAGGGCGAGAAGAGAGTGATCCAGATAGAGCCCAAGAGCAATCGGGAGGTTGCCGATCTGCATCCTGATGATGTCGTTCGTGTCGCCAGGAAGATCGGCCTTACGGACGAGCAGATTCTCAGTCTCGGGACAGACCTGCACAATGCGATGCTTCTGTCCGGTGCGGCCTATGTCCTCGTGGGTGACGAAAAGGAGGCGCTACTGCGTGTCCAGGGGAAATATGTTCTCATCTATTCGGCCTCGCGGGGCAGTTTCTCGTACGATCTTTCCCGTAGCGACTTTGGTTTTGTTGGGTCGCCGTCGGGCCGCTAAGAGACCGCAGCCCGTGTCCGGTCAACGTCCCATGGAACCGGATTAGGCGGAGGAGGGTGGTTTTGTCTTACAGCGCCGTCGCGCATTCGTCGCGGCGGCCTTTTCTTTGCGCCGTATCGACGCGCCGCCGCTCCGATCGAATTTCGTCGTGGCGATACCCCGCGCCGGCGCGTTACAATGAAGGCTTGCCTGGTCTGACGGTTCAGAGGCATGTCAGGCAGTGACGGTGTCGTGTGTTTCGATGCGGTGTTCAGTCTGGTCGGGATTGCACAGGGATATGAGCG
>CAYNQP010000028.1:5334-6603 GCA_964399325.1 uncultured Pirellulales bacterium | reverse complement strand
GAGCACGTGAATTGCTATGGCGGGCAGTGTCGAGAAACGGATGGACGGGTTGCGGCGCGAGATTCGGCGGCATGACTACCTCTACTATGTTCTGAATCGGCCCGAGATCAGCGACCAGCAATACGATGAACTGTTCGCAGAGCTCAAGACGCTGGAGAGGGAACACCCGAACCTGGTGACGCCGGATTCACCGACGCAGCGCGTATCCGGCCGGCCGCTGGAAGGTTTTGCGACGGTCAGGCACGCCATGCCCATGCTCAGCATGGACAACACCTACAACGCCGATGAGCTCAGGGCCTTCGACGTGCGCGTCCGCAAGCAGTTGGATGCACCCGACTACGACTATGTCGTCGAGCTTAAGATCGACGGTCTGGCCGTCAGCCTGCGCTACGAGAACGGCGTTCTTGCTACCGGCGCCACGCGCGGGGACGGAGAGGTGGGCGATGACGTCACGGCCAACATCCGCACCATAAAGGCCATTCCCCTGTCGCTGATGAATGGAGACCGCGTTCCCTCGGTGCTGGAGGTGCGGGGCGAGGTTTACCTGCCGACCGGGTCATTCGCGGCATTGAACAAGGTCCGGGTCGAGGCGGGCGAGCCGGCCTTCGCGAATCCGCGCAACGCCGCCGCCGGCTCGTTGAAGCTGCTCGACGCCCGCATCACCGCCACGCGGAACCTGTCGTTCTTCGCCTATGCGGCCGGCGCCGTCTCGGAACGGCTGGCCGTCGATCACTACCACGCATTGCAGCGGTTCAGGGAACTGGGCCTGCCGGTGAATCCGCACATCAAGCGGGCCCACGATATCGACGAGGTGATTGAAATCTGTCTCGGATGGAACGAGAGACGAGCCGAGCTCGACTATCAGATCGATGGCATGGTCGTCAAGGTCAATCGATTCGACCAGCGCGATATCCTCGGCGCCACGGGTCGGGCGCCCCGCTGGTGCATTTCCTACAAATTCCCCGCCGAGCGGGCTCAGACGGTGGTCGAATCGATCACCATCCATGTGGGCAAGACCGGCATCCTCACGCCGGTGGCGAACTTGACGC
The DNA here is from genome assembly GCA_964399325.1 of uncultured Pirellulales bacterium. Classification (GTDB taxonomy): domain Bacteria; phylum Planctomycetota; class Phycisphaerae; order Sedimentisphaerales; family Anaerobacaceae; genus JAFGLV01. The sequence goes on along the minus strand of CAYNQP010000028.1, from coordinate 5,554 downwards.
CCGTGCCGCTTTCCGGCACGACGGTCAAGCGTGCCAGCCTGCACAACTTCGACGAGATGCAGCGGCTCGATGTTCGCAGCGGAGACACCGTGCTGATCGAGAAGGCCGGCGAGATCATCCCACAGGTTGTCGAGGTCAGAAGGGAGTTGCGGCCGACCGGAGCCAAGCCGTTTGACGTGCCGAAGAAATGCCCCATCTGCGATTCGGAGGTGGCCAAGGA
>CAYNQP010000028.1:0-5234 GCA_964399325.1 uncultured Pirellulales bacterium | reverse complement strand
GCGCTCGAGGGCATGACGATCGTCGTAACCGGTTCTCTCGAAACCTTCACCCGGCAGCAGGCCGAGCAGGCCATCAGGGAAGCGGGGGGCAAGGCGGCCGGAAGCGTCAGTGGCAAAACCAGTCTTGTATTGGCCGGCAAGGACCCAGGCAGCAAGCTCGACAAAGCCCGCGCGTTGGGGGTCGAGGTGATCGACGAGAAACAGTTCAGGCAAATACTTTCAAGAGAGGGGACATGACGTGAATACTCAGGATGAGAAATTCATGCGTTCGGCGCTGAAGCTGGCAGAGAAGGGCATCGGCTCGGTGGAGCCCAATCCGGCGGTGGCGTGTATCATCGTCAAAGCGGGCCAACTCATTGGCAAGGGCTACCATAAGGCGTTCGGCGGTCCGCACGCGGAAATCAATGCCATCGACGATTGCCGAACGTTGGGCGTCAAGCCCGAGGGCGCCACGATGTACATCACACTGGAGCCATGCTGTCATCAGGGAAAGACCGAGCCCTGCACGGACGCCATCATTGATGCTAAGCCTGCACGCGTCGTGATTGCGACCAGAGATCCTTCCGCACACGCAAGCGGCAAGGGTATCGAGCAGTTGCAGCAGGCGGGGATCGAAGTCGAGGTGGGGCTGTGCGAAGAAGAGGCCAGACGGCTTAACGCTCCGTTCTTCAAGCACGTTACCACGGGCAAGTGTTGGGTCGTGCTCAAGTGGGCGCAAAGTCTTGACGGTAAGCTGGCCTACGCCCAACAGGGCGAACAGCCGCGCTGGATATCCAACGAGATTAGTCGGCGTGATGCCCACAAGATGCGTCGTCGCGTCGGGGCGATCATCGTGGGAATCAACACCGTCCTGGCGGACAATCCCATGTTGACCCCGCGGCCCAGCAAAGGCAAGAAACCGCTCCGCGTGGTGTTGGACAATTCGCTTCGGATTCTGCTCAAGAGTCGCATCCTGCGCACGCCCAAGGCCAGCCCGATTCTCGTGTACACACGAGAGGCGGCCGTTAGCGCCAACCCGAGGCATGCTGAGCGCATCGCCAAACGGGGGGCCGAGGTGCTTGCCTATGGCGATACGGACGGCGTCTCCAATCTGCCGTTCCTTCTCGATGAGCTGGGCCGGCGCGGCGTGCAACAGGTGCTTGTCGAGGGGGGGCCTAAGGTCCTGACGTCATTCTTGAAAGCAGGTCTGGCCGATGAGATCTGCGTCTACATCGCGCCGAAAATCCTTGGTTCTGAAGGGATGGCCTATGTGGGCGAACCCATGGTCGAGCTTTCGCAGGAGATTGGCCTGCGGCACGTCGATACGAAGGTTTTGGGCCAGGACGTCCGAGTAAGCGGCCGCTTGGCGGAATGACAGGTTTCCTCGAAAGAAACTTCCGTCGAAGTCTTGAAATCACTTGACCGGCGCGCGGCCGTCGCGTATACTATATTCGTTGCGGATGCATACGGAGATCAGTTGGTCTCGCAGGCACTACCCGCGGTAAGGTGCACGGTGGCATATCGCAACAAGGAGACGGGCCTACAACCAGTTTTACTTTGTCGCCTTCGTCTCCTTTTTTCATGCGCTGCCACGGGTATAATCCGGGGTGCTGGTCGTGCCCTATTCTCGCATGTCAATTCTTCCTATGCATCCTCTATTAACATCGCCGCGGTTTCTCGTCTTCAACCCACAGCTTGCATTCCGGTTGCTTATCCGTTTTGATGGGTGTGTCGGCCGGTGTTCGCTTCGTTTGAGGCACCGCGCCGACACACGTGGGTTTGAGAAGATACCGATGCCGGGCACAGGAGGTTTCTCGTGGTCAGGAAGAACGTGTTTGTCGCAACTGTCATGTGGGTAGTCTCGACCGCGATGCCGGCGCCCCATGTGGGCGACCAGGCGTGGCTCAGCTTGTTCGACGGCAAGACGCTGAACGGCTGGAAAGCCAGCGAGAACAAAGGGACTTTCAGCGTCGTCGATGGGACGATTGTAGCCCACGGCCGGCGCAGCCATCTGTTCTACGAAGGTCTGGTGGAAGCGGCCGACTTTCGCGATTTTGAGCTCAAGGTGGACGTGATGACCGAACGCGGCTCCAACGGCGGCATCTATTTCCACACGGAGTATCAAGAGACCGGCTGGCCTGCCAAGGGATTCGAGGCCCAGGTTAACAACAGCTATATCATCGACCCGCGCAAAACGGGCAGTCTCTACCAGATGCACGATGTCTCTGAGTCGCCCGCCAAAGACCGCGTCTGGTTCACCGAGCACATCATCGTTCGGGGCAACCACGTGGTCATCCGGGTTGACGGCAAGACGGTGGTCGATTGGACGCAGCCCGATCCGCCCCAGCCGCCGGCGGACACGCCGGGACGGGTCCTCGGCCACGGCGCCTTCGCCCTGCAGGGGCACGACCCGATCAGCACCGTCCGCTACAGGGACATCTACGTCAAGCCGCTGCCGCCGCTGGAATTCCCGATCGTGGACTACCATGTCCATCTGAAAGGAGGACTCCCGCTCGACAAGGCTGTTGCCGAATCGAAGCAGCGGGGCGTCAAGTTCGGGATCGCCGAGAACTGCGGCCTCGGGTTCCCCACGGCCAACGACGCGGGCCTCAAGCGGTTCCTGGAGAAGTTGGAGGATCAGCCGGTCTACAAGGCCATGCAGGCGGAAGGTCGCGAGTGGGTGACGATGTTCTCGCCCGCGATCATTGCCAAATTCGACTACGTCTTCACCGACGCCATGACCTTCACCGATCAGCGCGGCAAGCGGACGCGGCTGTGGATCCCCGACGAAGTTCAGGTCGATGACAAGCAGGCGTTCATGGAAATGTTGGTCGGCAAGATCGTAACGATCCTCAACAATGAGCCCGTCGACATCTACGTCAATTCGACGTTCCTGCCCGCGTGCATCGCCGACGAATACGATGCGTTGTGGACCGACGAGCGCATGACGAAGGTAATCGAAGCGGCCGTCAGGAACGGTGTGGCGATTGAAATCAACGCCCGATATCGCATTCCCAGCGAGCGATTCATCAGGAAGGCCAAGGCGGCGGGGGCGACATTCGCCTTCGGGACGAATAACACCGGCAGCGATCTGGGCCATTTGGAGTACAGCCGGATGATCGCGCGGCGTTGCGGCCTGACGGCCGAAGACATGTTTGTGCCCAAGCCCGACGGCCAGAAGCCTGTCCAGAAGAAAGGACTGCCGCGATAGGAGCCCGGGCGCGTGCCGCTGCGAACCTCTGTGTTGCAGTTATGGGTGCCAGGGAGCGTGCGGGCACTTGTGCGTCAGGATCCGGCAGCCATCCTTGGTGATCAGGATGTCATCTTCCACGCGAACGCCGAGCTTGCCCGGAATGTAGATGCCCGGCTCGATGGTGATGATCTGGCCGGCCTGGAGCCTGCCCTTGGCGCCCTCCTTCAAGAAGGGAATCTCGTGGATCTCCAGGCCGAATCCGTGCCCGCTGCCGTGGCCGTAGACGGGCAGGCCGCTGTCGCGTATCACCGCCCTCGGAGCCGCATCGACTTCAGAGAGCAACGCTCCGGCCCTGGCCATCTTGATCGCCGCTGCCTGGGCCCTTTCGACCACCTCATATGCACGTCGGTACGCGGCGGTCGGCTTGCCGATGGCGAAGCACCGTGTAATGTCGCAGCAGTAGCCGCGGTATTTGGCGCCGAAATCGATCAGAAGGGTGTCTCGCTGCCGGAGCTTTCTGTGCGTAGGCTGATGGTGGGGTCGCGATGCATTGGCCCCAAACGCCACGATGGTCTCGAAGCCGTTCTTGCAGCCGAGTCTGCGCATTTCCAGATTGAGGATGCCGGCCAGCTCATTCTCCGTGATGCCCTGCTTGAAAAAACGTGCGGACTTCTCAAGGGCCACAGCGGCGATGTCCGCGGCCGCCTGAATCGCGGCCCGTTCTGTCGTGTCTTTGATGCTGCGCGCTTCTTCAAGGATGCCGGCGACGGTTCGCAGCGGGGCGCCTGTGCTCTTCTTCAGCTCTTGGTAAGCTGCGAGCGAAATGGACTCCTCGACGGCCACAGTGCGTACGGACCTGAGTCTCTGCACCAGCGTGCCGGCCGCTTGCGCCATAGCGCCCTTGCGCTCAACGATGGCGCTCCGCACGCATTCCTTCTGGGCCTGCTCGAGGTAGCGGCTGTCCGTGATCAAGTACGTGGCGCTCTTCGTGATCGCGGCCCAACTGTCCTCACCGGAGAAGGCCGTCACGTAGGTGACGTCGACGGGTTTGGTGAGAATGAGGCAGTCGATGCCCTTCTTTCGCAGTTGCCGGCGGAGGCTTTGGGTCCGTTGTCGGATGATCTCGGTCTTCATACCGCGTCCCACGTATTATCGGGTTCCGTTCATCGATGGTCAGATACGCCTCTCCCCATTATCAGGATGTCGGCGAAAAAGAAAGGCAAATTGCCGCGCGTTTGGCCCGGCCCGCCTCTGTTTGCTATACTCTCGTCAGAAGCAGGATTATGCGGCGGATGGCTGCCGGTCGAGCAGTTCTACGGTGTTTTCCGGAGGGTATCACGGCCCTCTGTACGACTGCTTCCCACGAGCAGGAGGGCGGCCCCGCCGTCGCATTTTCCACCTTGCCGACACGACCCGCAGGTATTAGAATACGCCCCGGTTTCGATCAGATCGGCTAATTGACTGTGAGATTTTCTCCCTTATGTTCTTACCTATTCGAACGAGTGTTCTGCCGCGTCGGACGCCCTACGTCAATTACGCGCTCATCTTCGTCAACATCATTGTTTTCCTGTTGGAATTCGGCATCGACCCGCAGGGCGGTCGGATTGTCTTTCGCGAGTGGGTTCCGCGTTTCATGCTCATTCCTCGGATCTCGCCGTGGTGGACGTTCGTAACGTATGCCTTCCTGCACCACGATTTCTGGCATATCCTCTTCAATATGTTCTTCCTGTACCTGTTCGGCCGCAACGTCAACGACAAGCTCGGCCACTGGGGCTATCTCGTTTTCTACCTCCTGGGCGCCGTCGCCGGCGGGCTGGGCCAGGCGGCACTCCACATGTCCCCGCCCGCGCCCACGTTGGGAGCCAGCGGCGCCGTGGCGGCCGTAACGGGTGCCTATCTGGTGCTGTTCCCGCAGACCCTGCTGACCATCGTATATTGGTTCATCTTCATCGGGACGATTGAGCTGCCTGCGTTGTACTTTATCGCACTGAAGATGATCCTGCTCGACAACATGCTTTCCCGCGGGCGGGACAGCATTGCCTATAATGCCCATCTGGCCGGC
>CAYNQP010000027.1:0-14461 GCA_964399325.1 uncultured Pirellulales bacterium | reverse complement strand
AGCAACGAAAAATGTCAATACTTGCTACAGGTTTCCCGACAGGCTCCTAGGGCCGCACACCGTCCTGCTACGCTTCCACCTGACCAACGAAGGGCGACAGTTCGCGGAGGCGGCTGATGATGGAGGGCATCTTCTCGATGGTGAAGTCGACTTCCTCTTCGGTGTTATAGCGGCTCAGGCTGAAGCGGATCGAGCCGTGGGCGGCGGTGAACGGTACGCCCATGGCGCGCAGGACGTGCGAGGGCTCCAGCGATCCGGAGGTACAGGCCGAGCCGCTGCTGGCGCAGATGCCGAAGCGGTCGAGCATGAGCAGAATCGCCTCGCCTTCGATGTACTCGAAGCTGATGTTCGTCGTGTTGGGCAGCCGATGCTCGGTGTCGCCATTGACGTAACTGTCGGGGCAGCTTTCCAGAATAGCCGTCTCGAGCTTGTCACGCAGGGCCTTGACACGGGTGTTCTCGTCACTCATATTCATCGCGGCCAGTTCGCAAGCTTTGCCCAAGCCGACGATGCCCGGTACGTTCTCCGTTCCCGCTCGGCGACCGCCCTCTTGATGTCCCCCGAGCAGGAACGGCACGATGCGCGTGCCCTTCTTGATATAGAGCACGCCGACCCCCTTGGGCGCGTGGAGCTTGTGGCCCGACAGACTCAGGAGGTCGATTCGGCTTTGGGACAGGTTCAGCGGGACCTTGCCCACGATCTGGACCGCGTCGGTATGAAAGACAATGCCCCGACTTGTCACCATCTCGGCAATCTGCTCGGCAGGGAAGATCACGCCTGTCTCATTGTTGGCCCACATCATCGTGACCAGCGCCGTATCGTCGTCGAGTTCGCTTTCCAGCTCGTCCAGATCGAGCCGGCCGAGCTTATCCACGCCCAGCTCGATCACGTTATAGCCCCGGCTTTCGAGGTCGCGGCAGACCGCCAGCACCGCCGGGTGCTCGACGCGGGTTGTGATGACTTTTCGTTTGTTAGGAATGGCAGCCAGCGTGCCGAGAATAGCCGCACTGTCGCTCTCGGTGCCGCAACTCGTGAGAATGATCTCGCTCGAATCGCAGCCGAGCAGGTCCGCCACGGACTCGCGCGCCTCGCGAATCTTGGCGCCCACGCGCCCGCCGAACGTGTGCATGCTCGACGGGTTGCCGTACAGATCGCAGAAATACGGTTCCATCGCCTCGAAGACTTCGCGGGCCACCTTCGCTGTCGCGTTGTTGTCGAAATAGATCGTACTCATTGCCTATCCTTTGTGAACGTGGCCCTCTTCGACGGAGTCTTTGTCTTCCTCGACGTAGAGGTCCTCCGCTACGAATTCCCTCAGCTTGGACTCGACGACGTCCTTCATCGTGAACTCGCTCAGGTGGCACTGGGCGCACATGCCTCGAAACGCCACCACCACCTTGTTGCCGACGACGTCGATCAATTCGATGTTGCCGCCGTGGGCCCGCAGGGCCGGACGCACCTGTTCGTTGATCGTCTGCTGGACCAACTGAATCTTCTGAATGTTGGTCAGCTTCTTGCCCTTCTGGGACGTGGGAGTCTTGTGCTCTTTAACCTTCTCCCCTTGCACGCGTTCGATGATCTTCTCGATCTCACCGTGACAGCCGCCGCAGCCACCGCCCGCCTTGCAGTAGTTCGTCACCTGCTCGACCGTCGTCAGGTCGTTCTCGGCGATGACTCGCTCGATTTCCTTGTCCGTGACACCGAAACAGGTGCAGACGACGTGGCCCTCCAACTCGGGTTTCGCGTTCGTCCCGCCGCGATAGTTCTCGATCGCCGCCTCCAGCGCCTCCTGGCCCATCACCGAGCAGTGCATCTTCTGTTCGGGCAACCCGCCCAGGTAGTCGGCGATGTCCTTATTGGTCACGTTCATCGCCTCATCGAGGGTCTTGCCCTTGATCAGCTCCGTCAGCACCGACGAGGACGCGATCGCGCTAGCGCAGCCAAAGGTCTTGAACTTGGCGTCCGCGATGCGCCCGTCCTTGCCGAGCTTGAAGGTCAGTTTCAGCGCGTCGCCGCAGGCCAGCGAGCCAACCTCGCCAACGCCGTCGGGGTTCTCAATCTCACCGACGTTGCGTGGATTGAAGAAATAGTCTCTGACTTTGTCCGTGTAGTCCCACATGATTAGTTTTGAGTCCTTAGTTTTGAGTTTTGAGTCTGGGTGCCCTCGTATCGTCGGCCGCCATAGTGGTCTTCACAATGCTGGTCAGTATCCTTATCAACTCCTCAGATTGGTCGAGCAATTCCTTTCCCCGATCATCAACAAGAATTTCCGCGTCAGTCAGAAGCCTCAGCCAATAGTTCGCCTCTCTGGCCTCCTTCAAAGCAATGGACATCTTGGCAGCAAACTCTCTACGGCTATACCCGGCCAAAGCCTCTTCAACGTTGGCGCCAATGCTCGTGCCGCACCGCAGAAGCTGACTGGCTATTTCAAACTGTTTTTGCTCCTTGAGTTGAGTGCACAGTCGTACAACTGCAAGCGCAAAGATGTAACTCTTCTCTTTCGCAATGCTGTCAGCCATAGACTCAACACTCAAAACTCAACACTCAAAACTCAGAACTAAGCACTCCCCTTCAGTGCCTGTTCAAAGTCGGCGACAATATCATCAATGTGCTCGGTGCCCACTGAGACACGAATATAGTCTGCCGTTACGCCGGCCGCAAGCTGCTCTTGCTCGGTCAATTGCTGGTGCGTGGTGCTGGCCGGGTGGATCACCAGCGTTTTGCTGTCGCCGATGTTGGCCAGATGGCTGGCCAGCTTGACGGCGTTGATTAACTTCACCGCCGCGTCCTTGCCCCCCTTGATGCCGAAACCGAGAATGGCGCCCTGGCCGTTGGGCATGTACTTCTTCGCCTTGGCATGGTCGGGGTGCGAGGGCAAGCCGGGATAATTGACCCAACTGACCCGCGGCTGCTTTTCCAGCCACTGGGCCAGCGCCAGGGCGTTTTCACTGTGTCTGGGCATACGCAGGTGCAGGGTCTCGAGGCCTTGCAGGAACAGGAACGCGTTGAACGGAGACATGCAACTGCCCATGTCTCTGAGGAATTGCGTTCGGGCCTTGATGATGTACGCCAGTTCGCCGACGGCCTCGACGTATTTGACGCCGTGGTAGCTTGGATCGGGCTCGGTCAGCTCGGGATACCGTCCGTTCGCCCAGTCGAACTTGCCGGAATCGACGATTGCGCCGCCGATGCTGCTGCCGTGGCCGCCGATGAACTTGGTGCAGCTATGCACCACGATGTCGATGCCGTGCTCAATCGGCCGAAAGAGGATCGGCGTGGCCACGGTATTGTCGCAGATCACCGGCATGCCATGCTCGTGCGCGATCTTGGCGATCTCGTCGTAGTCGAGGATGTCGTTCTTCGGATTGCCGATCGTCTCCAGGTAAATCAGGCGCGTGTTCTCCTTGATGGCCTTGGCGAAGTGCTTCGGGTCCTTGGGATCGACGAACGTCACGTCGATGCCGAGCTTGGCAAACGTGTGTTCGAACAGCGTGGCGGTTCCGCCATAGAGCGAGTTCGAGGACACGATGTGGCCCCCGGCGCCGCAAATATTGAAGATGCTGACGTAGATCGCCGACTGACCCGAGCTCAAGGCCAGCCCGCCGACGCCCCCTTCCATGGCAGCCAGGCGCTTCTCCAGCACATCGGTGGTCGGATTCATGAGTCGGGTGTAGATATTGCCGAATTCCTGCAGGGCAAACAGCCGGGCGGCATGGTCGGTGTCTTTGAAGCAGTAGCTCGTTGTCTGATAGATCGGCACGGCCCGGCTGAGTGTGGCCGAGTCGACCGTCTGTCCCGCGTGCAGTGCCAACGTCTCTATACGAAGCTTTTTCTCGTCCGCCATTCTCACGTTCCCCAGGATTCCACGTGCATGTATCCAGATTCACGCCGGCAGGACTTCCACCATGCGTTCCAGCGACCGCTTGGCTCGTTCGGCAATCACCGGCGGTACGGCGACCTCATACTGCAGGTTCTCCAGCGAGGCCACGATCTTGTCAAGCGTGGTTTTCTTCATGTTGGGGCAGATGCCCCGGGCGCTCGCGGGCACAAACTCGGCATCGGGCCTGACCTTCTTCAATGTATGCAGGATGCCGATTTCGGTGGCCACGATGAATCGCTTGGCGCCACTGGTCTTGACGAACTTGAGCATCTGTCCCGTGCTGAGCAGCTCGTCGGCCAGTGCCTTGACCGGCTCGGAACACTCCGGATGGGCCATCACCACCGCATCGGGATAGCTCTGTCGCGCCTTCTCAATGTCATCCTCTGCGATCAGCACGTGCGTGGCGCAATACCCGGGCCAGAGGACCAGCTCGCGCCCCGTTCGCTCCTGGACGAACCGGCCCAGGTGCTGGTCGGGCACGAAGAGGATCTGCCTATCGGCCGGCAGCGACTTGACCACCTCAACTGCATTCGCGCTGGTGCAGCAATAGTCGCTTTCGGCTTTGACCTCGGCGGAGCTGTTCACGTAGCACACAACCAACGCGCCCGGGTGTGCCGCCTTCAACTCGCGCAATTGCTCGGCGTCAATCATATCGGCCATCGGACATCCGGCATTCGGTTCGGGCATGAGGACGGTCTTGTCGGGCGAGAGGATCGCCGCCGTCTCGGCCATGAAGCGGACCCCGCAAAAAACGATGACCTCCGCATCCGTCTGGGACGCCTGAACGCTCAAGCCGAGCGAATCGCCGCAGAAGTCCGCCAGATCCTGGATATCCGCCGGCTGATAGTTGTGCGCCAGGATAACGGCACGGCGTTGCTCTTTTAGTTGCCCAATCTTGCTGAGAAGGTGACTGTCCAAGATATTCTCCGAGGTCATGCCTACTTGCCCTTCGTGGCGGTCTTCTTATGCTTGCGATAGACCAGATCAGGGTTCGGGCTCGACACGGTCACGCCGGGCGGGACCGACTCCTTGATCCAGGTATTGCCCCCAATAATGGCTCCCTTGCCGATGGTGACATCCCCCAGGATGGTCGCCTCGGCGTAAATCGTTACATCGTTCTCAATCGTGGGATGGCGTTTGCCTCCCTTGATGATGCGTCCGCGCTCATCGTGCCGAAAGCTCATGGCGCCCAGCGTGGTGCCCTGGTAGATCTTCACGTTGTCACCGATGACCGTGGTCTCACCGATGACCACGCCGGTGCCATGATCGATGAAGAAGTTCTTTCCGATTCTGGCGCCGGGATGAATATCAATTCCGGTCCTGGCGTGAGCACACTCCGACATGATGCGCGGAATCAGCGGCACCCGTCGGATGTGCAGCTCATGAGCAATGCGATGAACGGCAATGGCCGTGATACACGGATAGCTGATGACAATCTCCTCGTAGCTCTGGGCGGCCGGATCCCCGTCGTAAGCGGCGCCGACGTCACCCTTCAGGAGTTCACGTAGGCGTGGCAGTTCGTTCAAGAGGCCGAGAGTCACGTTCTCGCTCATCTTCTCGCAGTCGCAACCGTCACATTTCCTGATGCGGCACTGGTATTGATAGGCGCGTTTCATCTGATCGACAAGGCCCGCGTATATCTGGCTCAACAGATCGCCGACAACGTATTTGACGTTCGATTGCGTCACGGTCTTGTTGCCCGTGTGCCCTGGGAACAACACCTCAAACAGCAGTTCGAGGGTCTCAAGGATCTGCCCGCGCACGGGCAGATTCGCCACATCGATGAAATTGATCCCCGAATCGCCTTTGTACGTCTCGGCAATTTGCCCCACGAGTTTCTCAAGCCGCTTGTCCGTCAGTTTCTTTCCGACCATGCTGTCATCCCATACGACTGTGCGTCTATGCCTTCTGCGGTTCCGGCAGTCCATCATATAACTCCGTCGAGATATATCTCTCCCCTGTGTCGCAGACGAACGTCACGATGGTCTTGCCTTCGTTCTCCGGCCGCTGCGACAATTGGACGGCCGCCCAGACATTGCCCCCCCCGCTGATGCCCGAGAGAATCCCTTCTCGGGCCGCCAGCTCTCTGGCCGTCCGCAGGGCGTCCTCGTTCGAGACCTGCAGGATTTCGTCAATCAGGTCAACATTCAGCACGTCGGGGACAAAGCCTGCACCAATCCCCTGGATCTTGTGCGGTCCCGGCTTGCCCCCCGACAGCACGGGCGAGTCCTTTGGCTCGACGGCAACGATCCGCAGATCGGGATTCTTCTCTCGAAGGGCCTCGCCGCATCCGGTCAACGTGCCTCCGGTGCCGACGCCGGCCACCACGATATCAACATGGCCGTCGGTATCGATCCAAATCTCCTTGGCGGTGGTCTGGCGGTGCGCTTCCGGATTGGCCGGATTCTTGAACTGTTGCAGCATGATCGCATTCGGATCCCCGGCCACCAGTTGCTCGGCCTTCTCGATCGCCCCGGTCATGCCGCGCTCCGCCGGGGTCAATACGATTCTCGCCCCGAAGATCAGCAGGAGTTTCCGTCTCTCAACGCTCATCGACTCCGGCATCGTCAGTATCAATGGAATCCCTTTGGCCGCACAAATGAACGCCAATCCGATGCCCGTATTGCCGCTCGTAGGCTCGACGATCGTGGTGCCGGGCTGGATCAACCCTTTCTCCTCGGCGGCCTCGATCATATACTTGGCAATCCGGTCCTTGACACTGCCGCACGGATTCTTCGATTCCAGCTTGGCCAGAACCGCGGCCCTGCCGGAGCCAAGCTTGTTGATCTGAACGAGTGGGGTGTACCCCACCGCCGCCGCAATGTCCTCAAAAACAGCACTCATGATCGCCTCCCGATTCCTATATCTGATATTCAGCCTCGCACACCTTCGTCCTCTGAACCATGTCGGCAAGAGTCATTGAACTGAGCACACCCTGGATGGCCTCTTCCACACGGAGCCATACCTCGCGCGCCGCGCAATCAGCCGCGCGCTCGCAGTAGTCCGCGTCTTCGGTACACTCGGCCGTGGTGACAGCACCCTCAAGGCATCGAAAAACCTCACTTAGACTGATCTGCTCCGGGGCACGACCGAGGATATAGCCGCCCTTGGAACCCCTGATACTCCTGACAAATCCACCCGATCGGAGCATACTCATTAACTGCTCGAGATACTTGACCGAGATGCCCTGCCGCTCGGCAATTGTCTTGAGCTGGAGCGGGCGCTTGCTCTCGTGCTGGGCTAACTCGATGACCGCCCGCATGCCATACCGCGTTCGCGTCGATAGTTTCATCTTCTTTTATCTCCTACTATTCCCATATACTTGGTATACTAATCGTACGACGAAGTCAATACTCTGTGCCAAGGAAACGCAAAAAATCTGTCCCCAGTCGCAATGTACTGTGGATTTGGCGGGCGGTTCGGCAGAAGCCTGCGTCCCTTTACCAGAATCACCTATGAGAATTGGTGGGATAGACTCCATACTGGCAGATTCGTACTACATATGGATCTAGATTTGCCATGACGTCTATGTGTTGGGCCAATTCCCCAATTGAGTCCATATGAACATGCCTTGCGGTCAAAGTGCTTGACGAACGGGGCGCCATCCTATATTATAGTTTGCTGATTAGCTTCCAACAATCTGGTTTGGATTCATGCGGATGGCCAAGGACGCCAAGAAAAGAGTGGTCTTCATTTCAACCTTCCCGCCGCGAAAATGCGGTATCGCCACATTCACAGCCGACCTCATCCGCAACGTCAGTGCCGCCGCCGAAGGCCGATTCGAGCCACTGGTTGTGACCATGCAGTCCGGCCAAGCCTTGAAATACGGCGACCCCGTCAAGTTCGAAATTCGTCAGAACGTACGCAGGGACTACCTGTGCGCTGCCGACTATGTCAATTTCAGCCACGTGGATCTCGTCTCGGTCCAGCACGAGTTTGGCCTTTTTGGCGGTGAAGCGGGCTCCTATTTGAGCCTGCTGCTCAAGCGCCTCAAAGCCCCGGTCATCACGACGCTCCACACCGTACTAGACAAACCAGAACCTGATTATCTTAAGTCGATGACGGACCTGTGTGCGTGCTCCGATCTCGTTGTCACCATGAACGAACGTGGCGTGAGTATGCTCGAAGACATCTACGGAATCGATGCCGCAAGAATCAGGCTCGTCCCCCACGGCATCCCCGACCTGCCGTTCGTCGACAGCAATTATTACAAGCACAAGTTCGGCCTCGAAGGGAAACGGACCATCCTGACGTTCGGCCTGATCAATAGGAACAAGGGCATTGAGATCATGCTGCGCGCGATGCCCGAGATTGTCGCGGCCGAACCCAACGTCATGTATATCGTACTCGGCATGACCCATCCGTCCGTCCTGAAATACGAAGGTGAGTCCTACCGATTCGGTCTCCAGCAGCTCGTCAAAGACCTCCATCTAGAGGACCACGTCATTTTTCACAACCGGTTCGTGGATGATGTCGAACTGCACAACTTCCTCTGCGCGGCCGACCTCTATGTGACACCCTATCTGAGCCGCGAGCAACTGACCAGCGGCACACTGGCCTTCGCGGTCGGGACCGGCAAGGCCGTCGTTTCGACCCCCTACTGGGCGGCGATGGAACTCCTGGCTGACGGCCGCGGCAAGCTGGTGCCCTTCGGCGACTCCGGCCAGGTGGCGAAAGAGATCATCGGTATTCTGCGGGACGATGTGCTTTTCTACTCGCTTCGAGGAGAGGCCTACGACTACGGCCGCGTGCGAACCTGGCCCAAAATCGGGCAAATTTATTGGAAACTCTTCAGCGAGGCTGAGCTTCCGATTCATATCACCACCCGGGGCGAGCTGACGGCGGCCGAGACCCTTTCCAATATCGAGGTCCCCGAGCCGGCTCTGGACCATCTGATCAAGCTCACCGACGACACGGGCCTGTATCAGCACGCCAAGTTCACGATTCCCAACCGCGCTCACGGCTACTGCACCGACGACAATGCGCGGGCGCTTATCGCGGTGACCAAGTACTACTCGCAATACCCCGACGCCCAGGCTCTGCGACTGCTCGACATTCACCTGTCGTTCTTGTTACACGCCCAGAATGCCGACGGCTCGGTGAGGAACTTCATGGACTTCAACCGGAACTGGTGGAAGGATGAACCGGCCCACGATGCCTTCGGCCGCGTCCTCTGGGCGTGGGGCGCGGTCATGGCCACCCCTCCGTCGCCGGCCTATGTTTCCATCGTCAAGGACTGCTTTGACCGCTCGGTAGGGCGCGTGCAGAGACAGCACCCACGGGGCATGGCCTACTCCGTGCTGGGCATGTGTGACTATCTCAAGCAGTTTCCCGGCGCCAGCGACATCAAGCGCGAGCTGGAGCTGGCCGCAAACGGCTTGGTCAGGCAATACGAAGAAAGCAGCTATCCGGACTGGGTCTGGTTCGAAGACATCCTGACCTACGACAACGCCGTTCTGCCCCATGCACTGTTCGCCGCCGGCGCCAGTCTGCAAGACAGCAAGTACATTGAGGTGGCCAAAAAGACGGCCGACTTCCTCCTGGAGAACACCTTTGACGGCGATCACTTCAGCTTCATCGGCTGCCACGGCTGGTACGAGCGCGGCAAGGCCCGCGCGGACTTCGACCAGCAGCCCATCGAGGCCGCCGGCACGGTCATGATGCTTCGGGCCGCTTACGATACGACGAAGAATCCCAAGTTCCTGACCCTCCAGCGCAGGGCCTTCGACTGGTTCCTTGGCGCCAACGACCGGCGCACACCGCTGTACGACTTCACGACCAAAGGTTGTTCCGACGGTCTCATGTCCGGCGGAGTCAACGGGAATCAGGGGGCGGAGAGCACGGTGAGCTTCCTCCTGGGTCTGTTGGCCATTGTCGAGAGCTACGTCATCGTGGACAAGACGCATGGCCGCGAGGGAACAACAGACCCACGGCCAGATGAGGCTGACGATGTCGTCGGGAGTCCCGTGCAGATCGAGGCCGAGGACGAGAAAGACGCCACGGAGAGCCAGGTCGGGGAGGCGACGTAGGACCGATACTCATTACATTCAACTCCCACAAAGACGCAAGATGTTGCGTCTCTACGAACGATCGAGTTCACACGGAAGAGTCCCGTGAAAGTAGCAAGCTTCAATGTCAATTCCATTCGGGTCCGATTGCCTATCGTCATCGAGTGGCTGCGTAAGAACACACCGGATGTCCTGGCGGTGCAGGAGACGAAAGTACAGGACGACGACTTCCCGACAGGCGCTTTCGATGAGATCGACTACCGCTACGTCTTTCGGGGCCAGAAGAGCTACAACGGTGTCGCGCTGTTCTCGCCGCACGCCATCGAGGATGTGGAATTCGGCCTGCCCGACGAGCCGCGCGACGAGCCCCGCCTGCTAAAGGCCCGTGTGAAGGGCGTGACTATCGTCGATACGTACGTGCCGCAAGGACATCTGCCCGACTCGGACAAGTTCCGGTACAAGCTCGAATGGTTCGACCGGCTCTTGGCCTACTTCCAGCGAGACTTCAAGCCAACCGACCCGCTCCTCTGGGTGGGCGATCTGAACATCGCGCCGCAGCCCATTGACGTACACGACCCCGAAGCCTTGCTGGGACATGTCTGCTTTCATCCGAAGGTCCACGAGGCGCTGGAGAAAGTCATGAGCTGGGGGTTTACCGACGTCTTTCGGATGCTCTGCCCGGAGCCGGGCCAGTACACCTTCTGGGACTATCGCGCCAGCCATGCATTTCGCAGGAACCTCGGCTGGCGACTGGATCACATTATGGCCACCCGCTCGCTGGCCGGGAAGTGCCGGCGCTGCACCATCGACAAAGAGCCTCGCGCCGCCGCCCGGCCCAGCGACCACACCCCGGTCGTGGCCGAATTCGACGAATGACTTCGCCACCGCTCCGCTGGCCGGAACCGCTACCGGATCGTGGTGTCTTCCTCTGCACTGAAGTAGCGCCCGTCCTTGAGCCGACCCACCACCCGCAGCGCCACCGCACCGTTTCGGGGAACGGCCTTCAGAAGCTTGGCCTTGTCGAAGGAACAAATGATGAACGTGTCACCGCTCAACCACGGGAAATATGTTTGCTTCGTCGCTTCTATGCCTCCGGGGTAGAGCCGCAGTCTCTGCGATGAGTCCACATCACTCTGGCGTTTTCGCTCCGGAATGCGAATCATGGCGACGATGGGATTGTCTCCGCCGCCTCGGTCGAGGATGGCCGGCGTCAGGCACATCCACGTGTCGATGAGCTTCAGCACGCTCGCAACCACCTCGGCCGGCATGGAATCGTTGACACCGTCACTGACGATCAGCGTGAAGATCTGATCGCCCAGAGGCAGCTCGACCGTGAATTGTGCCTCTGTCGAGACAAGCTCGCCACTTCGGTACCATCGATGGGTCAGCGGCCGGCCCTCAGGATCATACGAGCCACGGCCGTCCAGCGTCACAGTGCCGGTGAGGCCATCGAGGGTAAATCCCGTAGCAACGGGCCCTGTCTCGGCAACCGGCGGATCGTTCCTTGTTTCGTACGCTCCCATATCGACAGCCGCGCCCGACAGACGCGGCAGCCCGTCCAAATCCGTCGCATGGGCATCGGGGACTTCCTGCGGATCGCCGGCATCGACGCATGGCGAATTCCACGGCAGGTGATAGTCACCCTCGAACCAGATGTCATCGGACCGATCGGACACCGTCGGGCCCAGGTCCCAGTAGCCCTGATCGACAAAACCAGGTTTGGCGCCGATATTGCCCGCCCCCGGCCATCCACCCTGCATGTCACTGTAGGTCACCGTCAAGAACGATTGGTCGTTGTTCCAAAGGGCATTGACGCCGTTCCAAACGATGCAATTACTCAAACGGATATCGCTCGGGCCGTGCAGCTTGGTCGAGTCACATGCGAGGGCGGGTCCCAAAGCCGCGGCATTGGCCACGATCGTGCAGTGATTCAGATCCACCGCGGCCGAAGAACCATAGAGTCCGCCGCCCCGGCCCCAGATCGCCTCGATGGCCATATTGCCGCTAACGATGCAATGGGACATCGTCAGTTTGCTGTCGAAGCGGGAGCCAATCCCACCGCCATGATAAAGCGCCCCGTTGCCACTGATGATGCAACGGCTCACGTTCAGATCGCTGCTCGCCTCGTTGTAGATGCCACCCGCCCACGATTCGGACCAGTTGCCGGCGATGATGCACCCGATGAGCGTGGGAGCAGAACGACCGCGCGTGTAGAGGCCGCCCCCGTTGGACCGAGCGGCATTGCCGCTGATGAGACAATCACGGATGATGGGACTGCCCTCGTCGTTGTAGATGCCCCCGCCGCCACTGCGGCCGTCTGCTGGGTCCGGGTGCATAGCCATGCCGCCGGAAATCGTGAAGCCGTCCAGTACCGCGGTCGCGTCCGTGCCGCTGGTAACGACGACATGATAGCAGTTTTCCTTCCGGCTGCTGTGAGAGGCCACTTCGGACAATCGTCGGGGCGCCACGTCATCGCCGTAGAGGTCGCCGCTGAGAATTGTCTCATACGTCACCCAATCGCGTTCGTTCGGATTCGAGCCACTCGCTCCGGCGTAGCCCCCCCTCAGCGTGATACCATTCTTCAAATGGAAAGACGCGCTTGGGTCTCCGAGCACGAATTTGCCGTGTCGGTCGGGACGGTAGGTTCCTTGGGCAACTCGGATTTCGCTGTCTTCGGGCGCAACCTCCAGCGCATCTTGCAGATGGATGAAGGCGTCCGCCCAGCTTGACCCGTTCGCGGTGCCGCCGGCACCGGCATCAACATAGCGAATGGTCCGGCGCGGGGCATCACCGGTGACCTCGAACGCGATGGAGAACGTGGCCTGGCCCTGATTGCTAAAGAAACGCCAAGCCCCCGGCTCCAGCGGCCCGAATGATCCCTTCAAGCCACACACGAGCTCCCAGCCGCTGGTCCAGTTGTCGGCCGGCGGTTTGAACCACAGCTCCACCGTCTTGTTCTGCCCATCGACCGTGAGGGTCGGTTGCCCTCCGAAAGCGCGCTCGGCAAGACCGCGGCTCAGATGAACACCGGTAGGCCCCGAGAAAGGAATGAGGTCGGTGTCCCCGGGCTGGGCCGGCTCGATCGTCCACGCAGGCGGACTGGAGTTGCCGGCGATCCATGAAATCTCATTGGCGTAACTCCTCGCGCACAACAGAACGAGGATCGCACCGAACGTTTTGGCAGTGATGTGCCGACTACCCATTTGTCCACTCCCTATTCAGCGTGTTCCCTTTCGGAGGTAGCGTCATCGCATGGTCTCGCATCCGCGCTGCGAATTCCTTGTCTGTCCCGACAGGTGTCTCTCCGAACCCGGCAGCGGAACGGCAAAAAGACCAACCCGCAATGCCCATGACCTCTTTCGAAACGAAAGCTGTGCGCCTACTGCATCGCATAGCCGCTTATCGGCCAGTTACTCAGACGACTTACGGAGACGGGCAGAAACGCACGATAAGCCGGGCTGTTCGTGAAACAACGGCGTGAAACCTCTCAGCGGGCCAACGCACCCTTCCGGGTTATCGGTCCCACATATTCCCAGGCCACAACGACATCGTCGAACCACACCTTGCTGATGTGGCCGGGTGGCGCATCGGTGATGTAGAGCAGCAGCCAGAGGAAATTCAGATTCAACGCCTCGCGGCGGCGCCAGCGGAAGCCCTCGAATGGCTCTCCTTGCGGGTCCGGAAGAAAACTGTCCCAGACCCACTTGCCGCGCGGAAAGCCCCGGCCGAGGTGGCTGACGAGCTGTCCATCCTTCGTCCAGGGCCGCCCGTCGATCCAGAGGGCCTGCTCGCCATTGCTGGCGGTGATGGGGTCATTCACCTTCATCATCAACTCGACGCAGATCCACTTGCCACGTTCGGCTCTCAACGCGGGATCATTGATGAAGTCGTGTCCCCATGACTTGTCGTCAGGCGACGATCGCATGCCCATCCAGTACGAATAGAAGTCCCACCGCCACGCATCGGCGTAGGGCTCGACGCCCGTGGTAAATCGTTCGTCGCCGTTCGGTCGAATTCCCGCCCCGCCCTGTGGCCAGGGTGTCGGTGGATGGTACCCGCCCACGTGAACAAAATGATGGATCGGAAAGCAATTCGGATCGAACTTCACATAGAAGCGCACATAGAGCTTGTCGTAGCCGGGCAGCAGTCGGCGGTACAGGTGCCCACCCGTGCTACGGCCTCCCACGTGGGTCATCAACAGTGAGTGCGAGCCGCGACTTCCCTGCGGCACGTCTGACGACAACGACATGATCTCGGCGTTCGTGACGTTCTCCCAGTGCGTCCTGACCTCGTCCAGCGAGCCGACCTCGAAATTCTCCGCAAAGACAACATTTGGGTCCTTTTCGATCCCGATGTCCTGCGGATATTCCTCGGCCAATCCCTCGATAGGCGCCGCACTGATGAGGGCCAAGAGGTACAGGAAAATCTGGACAAATACGTCCGTAGCCATGCTGGGTCCTCTACAAGTCCAACTCCTGTCAAAACCGCCGGAATAGCGGACATTGCCCGACAGCCAGACATCTACCGGCGGGAGCGCCGATTTTCAAGTCAAAAGGACCGCAAGGTGCGGGAG
>CAYNQP010000026.1:0-14535 GCA_964399325.1 uncultured Pirellulales bacterium | reverse complement strand
CAAGAGCATGTTCGCCAAAGCCAAGTATGTCCGCAAGGCCGGTGCCGTCCTAGCTGTCCTGGTGGTGGGTGGGTTCCTGGCGATGGCCCATTTCCTGCAGAATACGGCCGTGAAGAACTATGCCACCGATACGCTGACCCGCACCAACGGGGCCGAAGTGAACCTTGCCAGTCTGGGTATTTCTGTACTCGGCGGTGGCGTCTCCGCGGAGGGCCTGCAATTTACTGATGCCCAGAAACCCCAGCAGAATCAGTTGGCCGTCGAGAAGATCGAGGCCAAGGCCAGCGTTTATGACCTGCTGCTGGGCCGACTCGTGATGAAAAACGTGGAAATCTCCGGCGTACAGTTCGACCAGTTGCGGCAGACGCCGGGCAAGGTGCTCGAAGCCCCTGCGGAAGAGGAGAAGCCCTTCGACCCCAATGCGTACAAGGCAACGCCTGAGAATATCGCCAAGCTGGAGAAGTACGTTAAAGACGCCAAGAAGCTCAAAGAACAACTGAAGAAGCTGAGCAAGTGGCTGCCGGAGGGCAAGGAGGGCCCCGCAAAGGCAGAACAGGTTCCGCACAGGTATCTCGATTACCTGAACCTGCGCGCCGAAACGCTGCCCTCGCCCAAGGTGCTGGCCAAGCGCGTACTGGCCGACAAGGTGGGGATCCCCTCCGAGTTGTTCGGCAGCAGCGAAATCCTGCTGACCAATCTCAGCGATGCGCCGCAGGCGCTGGGTGAGCCGATAACCCTGGAGTTAAAATCGCACGAGACCCCGGCCGCCCTGAAACTGATGGTGGACAGCTCTCAGGCCGAGGCGCCGGAGATATCGGGAACGTTCGGTGGGTTCGACCTGAGCAAGTTCCAATCGGGCCTCGGCGATGAGGCCGGCATTGCCTTCCAATCGGGTTCCGCTTCCGGAACCTTCACGGGACTGGTGACGAGGGAGCAGATCGATTTGACCATTAGCGTGGACCTGAAGAACCTTCAGGCCAAAGGCCAGGGCGACGGCGTTCTGGGCCTGGGAGCGCAACAGACCTCCGAGGTGATGGACGTTCTGAAGGAGCTGAGCACGACGATTCGCGTGGTCGGCCCGATCGGTGAGCCGCGACTGGTGTTTGACACTAGAGGATTGGGCGAGACATTCAAGCAGGCCCTTATAAAGGCGGGCAAGGACCGGCTCCTGAAGGAAATCGATAACAAACTTCAGGAACAATTGGGCGACAAGGTGCCTGAGCAATTGAAAGACGCGATCAAGGGGCCCGGCAAGAACATCGTCGAGGGATTAGGCGGCCTGCTGGGCGGCAAGAAGAAGGAAGAAGAAAAGCCGCAGTAGAACACCAAACGACACCTTCTCCAGCGGGCGGGAGTCCGGACGAGATCGTTGCGGGAGAGACAAAAAAAACAGCTCCTGCAAGGCCGGTGGAGCAAGAGCTGTTGAAAGGAAAGTATATCGTTCGCTCTTATCGACAGGTCGGAAGCCGACCTTGAGCAAGATCATTACCACAGTTCCCCACTATACTCCGTTACGGTGCCCCGTCGGCGCGATCACAGCGCCACATGCTCGCTTTTGTCGGAACACCCGTCGCACATAAGCTCAAAGGCTACTTGTCCGGCAGAATCGAGCGCGAGCGGCTCATCGAACTGGAGGGCGGCACGACCGAAGCTGCCGAAGCCATCGAAAACCTCTTCAATCCTGCACACGCGGCCGGTGTGAGTGATAGTCATCGTCGAGGTCGGACTGTCATCGTCCAGACGCGGGATACTGAAACAAACGCTCAGCGATTGGCCCTCGTGAAGGTGGTTCCCTTCAGCGTTGAAGGTGAAGGCCACGCCCCCGCTGGAGATGTCAACCATAAGACCCGGTGACATTCGTTGTGAGAAGTCCTCACTAAACCAGATGGGCCATAGATAGCTCAGCCGGCCTTCGCGTCGGCGCGTTTTCATCTCGTCCATTTTCGTGGTGCCCCCAAGTTTCTCTCATCATGTTTATGAGATCGGCTGATTGTCCCAGCGACTTTAGCAGAGAGAAGCTCGCCGGGATGACGCGTGTACGTCCGATATGGCGCAAGTCAGGAGGGCGGGAAAGAACGAAGGAACCGCGTCATACGACAAGCTTCTGCTGCGGCGGTGGAGAGGCGAGTCAAGAGGCAGATATGGCGATCATCATACGCCCGGCAGGAAGATGCGGTGACGGCCTGTGCGTCTCTACGGCGCCAAGCCCTCACTGCAGCGGGCCTTGAGGCTGGTCACCTCGGCTGGCCGCACGGCCAGCGGGACGTCAAATTGGATGGCGACGCGGCGGGAGCCGTCTTTGAGGTTCTCGATCCGGCGAATGTTCCCATTCCGAGTAATGCTGACCGTGGCGGTCGGATCATCACCTTCGAAACGAGGAATGCTGAAACGAATCGTCAGATGCTGGCCGTCGCGGAGGCTCTCGCCGCTGCGATCGCAGATGAAAGCAATGCCGCCGCTGGCAACGTCAACCATCAGCCCCTGCGACATCGTCTGAGTGAAATCCTCGCTGAACCAGACGGGCCATTGGTAACCCAGTCTTTCTTCTCGTCTGCGTTCGTTTTGGTCTTCCATTTGGCAGAATCTCCACTTTGCCCACATTTCCAATGAGCAAGGTCGTCAGATCCGCCGGCTGACTTGACCGGGAAACCGCAGAATAGGTCCTATGGGACCGATGGAACCCATACTCCGTCGTCCACAGATGAAGAGCGACCGATAAGGCTCCCGCAATATCTACGCGCGGGCCAGGAACTCACCACCACCGTCCGACGAAGATTCCCGCGGCCTTGCTATCCTTTCGGTCGCGTTAGTGGCCGGAACTGATGCGCCACGTGCTCGGCCGAACGCACCGCGGCCACGGCATCCTCATAGAACACCTCCTGAACCCGGACGGCCCGGCCCTTCCGAGCGACACGACGATATCCGCCGTCGGGGAGCAGTTCCCAGGCCTTGACGTTGTCCTTGAAGTAGGTTCGCAGAATACCGACGAGACGCCGCCGAATCTTCGGATCCCTGATGGGAAACAGCAGCTCGAGTCGGCGGTCCAGATTGCGCTTCATCCAATCGGCACTGCTGAGATAGACCTCCTCATGTCCCCCGTTGGCGAAGTAGAAGATGCGGGCATGTTCGAGAAACCGATCCACAATAGAGCGCACCCGGATGGTCTCGGAGAGCCCCTTGACACCCGGCCTCAGGCAGCAGATCCCGCGCACGTTGAGCAGGACCTCAACGCCGGCTCGTCCGGCCTCATGCAAGGCCTGACAAACACCGATGTCCTCCAGTGAGTTCATCTTGGCCATGATTAAACCCGGGTGATCGGGGGTGGCCACCTGAATCTCACGCTCGATCAAATCGGCAAGCTTCTTGCGCAGCTCGGTCGGCGCGATGACCAGTTGCTGCCACTCGACCGCTTCGGACAGCCCGGTCAGAAGATTGAAGAAAGCGGCCACGTCCAAGGCCAGCTCGTTGTCGCACGTCATCAGCCCGACATCCGAATACAACCGCGCCGTTTTGTCATTGTAGTTGCCGGTCGCCAAATGAACGTAGCGGCGAACCCGGGCGGCCTCGCGTCGGATGACCAGCAAGGCTTTGGCATGGGTCTTAAGACCGGCAATGCCGTAGATCACGTGACATCCCGCGTCCTCCAACTGCCGGGCCCAACTGACATTCTTGGCCTCGTCGAACCGGGCCTTCAACTCCACGAGGACGGTGACTTCCTTGCCGTTCTCAGCGGCCCGCGCCAACGCGCGAACGATGGGCGAGTCTCCGCTGGTGCGATAGAGCGTCTGCTTGATCGCCAGGACATTCGAGTCGTTAGCCGCCAACTCCACCATCTCAACGACAGGATCGAACTTCTCGTACGGGTGGAAGAGCATAACGTCGCGGTTCTGTATCGCGGTCCAAAGGTCCTCGGCGCCGATGAGGTCGCCCGGCTCTTGCGGAGGCCAGTCCGCCGCTCTGAGCCCCTGGATCGGCGGGATATCCGTCACCTGCATCAAGGCTTTGGCATCAAGCAGACCGTCGATCTCGTAGATCCCGAGAAGACGCAAGTCCAGCACTTGCGTGAGCCACTTCATGATGCGGCTATTCGGCCGAGCGCTGACCTCCAGCCGCACGGCGCCGCGCCGCTTCCGCGCAAGGACGGCATTCTGGATCGTGTTGAGCAAATCCGCGGCTTCGTCTTCCTGAATGGCAACATCGGCGTCGCGGGTGATGCGGAAAACCGCCTCGCCGCGAATGGCGTGTCCGGCAAACAGGCTCCGAGCGTTGTCGAGAATGACCTCTTCGAGCAGCGTCACATACACGCCCTTCTCGGCCGGGATGTTCACGAAGCGAGGGAACGACCCCGGCACCGGAACGACAACCAGCTTCGTTTGGGACGAATCCGTCTTGGATGTGCAGACCCGCAGTGCCACAAAAAGCTGCAATCCGGGCAGCAAAGGACAGGGATCCAGCTCTTCCACAGCCAAGGGGGTGAGCACAGGCAACACATCGGCGGTAAAGAAGTTCGACAGGAATTGACGCTGCTTCGGCGTCCAGTCATCCCGCCGAACCAGATGAAAATCGTGCTCTTTGAGCCGGCTGAATACATCGGCAATGGCGGCGGTCTGCTGGGCGACCATCTCCTGGACCTTGCCACTGATGTAGAACAACTGCTGCGATGGCGTCAGCCCGCTCGCGTCACGCTTTCTCACGCCGGCCGCCTTCTGCTGCTTCAGGCCGGCCACGCGAATCATGAAGAATTCGTCGAGGTTGGAACTGACGATGGCGAGGAACTTCAGTCGCTCGCCCAACGGAACCTGTTCCGATCGCCCCTCCTGCAAGACCCTGTCGTTGAACTCCAGCCAGCTCAGCTCGCGATTGATGAACAGTCCCGGTGTGCTTCGGCGTTTCTTTCCCATGGCTCTCTTCTGTTGGTATCGACGTTGCGTATCCGCGGCTCATCCCGCGTCTTCTTTTTACGATTGTCCGGTCTGTTCGAGACGAACGTCAAGGCCGTAGATATCCTGGAGCATGTCGCCCAACGCGGCCAGCGCGCGACGCTCCAGCGTCAGGTCGCCTCTAGTCTCCACGGAGATAGTCAGGCCGTTGTTGTCGATCCGGCACTGGAAATCGGTGATTTGCTGGGTCCGACTGATATCCAGGGCATCGGCCACACGGAGCAGTGCCGCCAGCTTGTTGACGATCATCCGGTGCTCCCGAGGCAGCATCATGTATTCCGGATGGGACGGTTTCGGGCGGCTGCGACGATGGTAGCGCGCCACATTGGCCACCACGCCCAGTTCGTCCTGTGTCAACCCGATGATTTCTGAATTGGCGATAAGATAGTAACTGTGCTTATGGTGGGCCCGGCTGGAAATAAAGGTCCCGACCTCGTGAAGAATAGCCGCGACTTCCAACAACAGACGGTGCCGCTCGCCGAGGCGGTGTTCGTTGGCCAACTGGTCGAAGAGATGCAAGGCCAGGGTGCGCAATTGCTCGGCGTGGCTCGCATCGACACGGAACTTCTGGGCGATGCTCTGCGCCGACTGGATCAACTCCTTATGGACCGTATCGTCTCTCTTGCCGGCGACACCGCGCACCATATCCAGCAACAGCCCGTCCCGCATAGAAACATCAGCAACGATCATTTTCTTGGCGCGTGTGGCCTTGAGCAGAACTTGACAAACCAGCAAGGCCGGCGTGATCGTCTCGGCATCGGTGAACGGCAGCTTGTGGGCCCGGGCCAATTCGTCGGCCGTGTGACGCTGGCAGGTCTCGATCAGGGCATCCAGTGCCCGCGGCGATAACGAGGCGGGCTCCGTGGCGCGCGCAGAGGTCGCCGCCTGAGTCGCCGCCCAGCGCGCGTCGTCCCCGACGGTGATAAAGGTCCGGACGCTGCTGAGAGGCAGCAAACTCTGGAACGCGGTGATCGCGCTAACCACCTGCCGCGTGATCAGCTCCGCCGCATGCCCGGGGCGTTCCGTCGCGGTCAGAAGCACCTCCTGCATACGAACGGAACCGGTCGGCAGACTCTGGGAGGTTGTGATCTCGCCCTTGTCCAGCAGGTTCAGGATCGTGCTGCCGCCACCCACCTCAACCACAAGAGCCTTGCCTCGGCCCAGCAACGCTTCGCCGACCGCCTCGCGCGCCGCCAGGACGGTCAGGCGCCCTTCCTCGGCCACGCTGATCACCGAGATCTCCAGACCGGTGGCCATCAGCACGCGGTCGATGAACGTGTCGCTGTTGGCGGCCTCGCGCACCGCGCTGGTCGCCACCGCTCGGATGCGGCTGACACCATACGTGTTCAGGACATGCCGGTAGTCGCGGAGAATCGAGACGGCGCTACGCATCGTTTCGGCGCGGAGCCGGCCGGTGCGGAAGGTGTCCTGGCCGAGCCGAACCGCGCGCCACAGGCGCTCCAGAATGTCAAGCTTGCCGTCAGGCAGAGCTTGTCCCACGACCATTCGGATCGAATTGGAGCCAATGTCAACGACAGCCAGCATCTCGGCCGTCGGCTCGTCAGTCTTTCTCTCGTCTAAGACAGGCATAATCGAATCACTTCTTCACTTGCATCATCAACTCGTCCGAATCCGGGCTCTCGATAGGACTCGGCCTACGGGGACTTCTTGGAGAGCTCAATAACCACAGGCCGGCTGAAGGCCTGCTCCAGCAAATCGGCCTTCTTCTGGGCCGCGATCAGTTCGGCCTCGGCTGTCCCCGTGACATCGCAGACGATCGCAATCCGCCGAGCCGACACCTTACATCGAAGGCTCTGCGTCACGCTTCTGTGACCGCGATCCAGGCCGTCGGCCACGCGCAGGATACCCGCCAGCACACGGACCCGGCGTTGATCGGCCGGGGTCAGGCGGCCAAAATACTTGTCCTCCGCGTTCGGCAACGCCTTCCGATGGTAGCGTGCAATAAGGGCAACAAGCGTGCGTTCGCGCCGCTCGAAAGGCAGCCGCGGATCAGCCAGAATCAGTCGTCTCGCGGTCCTGTGATGCCCCTGCTGTCCCTCCGTCCAGCCGATATCGTGCAACAGCGCACCGCATTGCAGCCAAAACCGCTCACGAGAGCCCATCCGGTGAAGCTCTTTCAAGGCATCGAACATCTCCAGGGCCAGCTTCGTCACGTGATGGGTGTGCTCCCGTTCGTACTGACAGCTTTGCGCCACGGCCAGGACCGCGTCCAACACCACCTGCGATCGTTTCTTGCTTCGCTCGCGGGGACCATCGCCCGGGTCCTCAAGCTGGTCGAGGCTCTTGGCCTTGCGAAAGACATCAATGAAATCCTTGGGCAAGCCGGCGGCATGGATAGCCCTGACAACACGGTCGATATCGTAGGCAACGCGGCGATGGTCCACTTTCAACCCCCCGCCGACAAACTCCAGGATGGCATACGAGGCCCGCCAGTCGCCCCCTTCAGGGCGCCCGACGCTGCCGGGATTGACGAACCAGGTCTGTCCGACGCACCGGACGAAAGGCTCGTGTGAATGTCCACAGACAACCACATCGGCCCGGGCCACTTCGGCCAACTCCACGAAACGCTGTGCCGACGTATCGGAACCCAGCAACTCATCAATCGAAGCCGGACTGCCATGCACCAGCAACACGTCAAGGCCGTTGACGCGCCGGCGTATCTGTGGGGCCAGCGATTGGAGCAACGCCCTGTTTTTGTCCTGAAGGCGCGTATGATTCCACTGAAACGCGGCGTATTTCGCCGGGGGTTTCTTCCGCTTCCATTCAGCTTGCTTGGAGCCAAAGGCAAGAACCTTCAAATCGTAGTTGCCCACGATATTCACCGCGCCGATGTCCCGCAGCTTCTGAATGACTTCATTGGGAAATGGGGCATACCCCAGCATATCACCGAGATTCCAGACGTCGCCGGCCCCCTCACGGCCGGCATCGTCAAGCACAGCCTCGAACGCGGGCAGGTTGCCGTGAATGTCACTGACCAGGGCTACTTTCGTTGACTTCTTCATCCGTGGCATCAGCCAGTTGATTCTCACTCTTGACATCCGGAGCCGGTAAGGCTGCCGCATGAGATTGCACCAGGACGTCGAGGTCTTCCCAGATGCGATCCTGTGCAATTTGCTCCCAGTACGCCAGCAACGCGGCAAAGGTTTGCTCTCGATAGATCTTTCGCTCGTCCAGGAGCATCAGCAGGCCGGGCTTGAGACGGTTGAAGGGGCGGGCATGGCCGGAATAGTCAATGGCGCGGAGCCGCTCGCCATTCATGAATACTTCAATATTCTGCACCCATACGTCGCAATCGTGGATGTCTCCCAGCAACGACTGCAACCGTTTGACGGCTTTGATCGCGGAACCGAGCTGTCCCCCATACGCCGGGTCGCAAATCTCCATCGTGTACCGCAGCCGCTTGGCCGCGATACGCAACTGATGGTGCCCTCTCGCATCCTCCGCATCAGTTAGAGTGTGCTCGTTCGCCAGGAGGTCGTGCTTCCGTGCGCCGATATGCCCCGCGGCCTGTTGGAACACAAAAGGACTCTGGATCTTCACGTCGCGACCTCTCAGCGTGAACAGAATCTTGGCTAGCTCACCGTGCATCTCAGCCAGCGCGTAGCCCTTCTCCAGCGCATCCACCGTCTTGAGGACCCTGGGCTGCACGGCGTCGCGGTGCTGGCGCAGCCGCAGCAACAGCCGGTCGATCCCCGGCCGGTGTCTCCTGTCTTTGCTTTCCAGCCCTTCCAGAAACGTCTCGACAAACTCAATCTGGACGTCCAGATCGCGCGCGGCGCCGAGTCCCTTCGTTAGGTTCCTGACGCGCCTGCGCCATTTATCGAACGGTTTCGAGCTGAAGCAATCCTCGAACATACGCAGAGCGGCGCGCATCCGACGTGAGGCCACTCGGGCCCGGTGTACGGGCTCGATGTCCTCGTTCTTCCTGATGCCGCGTATTTCACGTGCCAGCGCATCGAGTTGGTCGCGCAGATACTGGCATGCCAAAAGCCGGTAGCTTGGGTCAATCGCTGTCATCGTCGCATCGGACTCCGCTCGTTCCCATATCCAGTCACCCCTCGCAAGAACATCATGGCACCAACTCCCGCGGCCACCTCTCAACATGGGGCGATGTCTCGCCTCCTAGCAGCCCCGCAAACGAAAGCAGGGTCTTGCGCGCGTCACCAACCGGATAATAGAAGGCATCCCAGTTCTCACTGTCCTCCCCATCGTGGTTGGGAATCACGTAGTCGAACCGCCACGCCTGCTGAAGCTCTCCGTAGGCGCTGGCAGCGCGGATCTCGATGTCCTCCAGGTCCCTGAGCGAGAGCACGGCTTTCTGTCTGGTCGTACGGCGCAGCAGTTTGCGTCGCACAACATCGGCCAGAAGGTCCGTCAGGCGGACCCCTTTGCCGGGGGCCTTCAACTCCGCGATTTCCTCTTGGGCCAGCGGTGAGAGAAATACACTGAGGCACTTGGTCTGGTGCTCGGCCACAAAGTCGAGCAGGCCGGAGCCAATGTAGGGATTGCCCTCGAAAAAGACATCGGACACGGCCAGCTTTCGCTCCAGCTCGCGGGCGTCCATCGCCTGCAAATCGGCACGAACGGCAAAGACGTTGAACCCTGTCTTGTCACGCAGAGATTCGATGTATTCGCGGCTGCGGAAATGGAAATCGACGCCGTCCACCTCGCCCGGGCGCGGCGCGCGGCTGTCGTAGAGTACGAACTTCGTGAGCTTACCCGCCAATTCGGGGTAGAACTTCTTCAAGGCCGCATAGAGCGGGCCTTTGCCCACACAAGATGGACCGGAAAGAATAACAAGACGTCCCACGATGACTCCTGAAGTCCCTGGATGCCGCGTTACCGACTCTCAGCAGTCCTGAGCATAAGCCAAGCCCGATTTGGAATCAAGACCCAAATCTCGATAGGGTCGAGCAGGCGGCCCTCATATGCAATACGGCCCGTTCGATGTTGAAGAACCGTCGGAATAGCATTGATTTTGTGTTAAGACCTCCTACCGATATGCAGTACAATCCAGACGCTGTAAAGTGGAATTGCACAGACAAAGGCCTATGACCATGCGACACCGCCGTGTTGGGAGGTTTAGCTATGAGACTCAGCGAACGATTCAGAGTTGCCCCCGGAAGCAAAGTCATGTTAGCCAAATGGGACCCCGATGACACCGCGGGCTTCGCCGACAGCAAATCGGTCAAAAAGCTGCTGAAGAAGAACCTCAAGCGGCTTTCCGAATTGCAGTACCTGCTCTACGCCGAGAGCAAACGATCCGTGCTGGTCGTACTGCAGGCACTGGATGCGGGAGGCAAAGACGGGACGATCCGAAATGTCATGGGACCGCTCAATCCCCAGAGCTGCAAAGTGATCTCGTTCAAGACCCCTGCCGCCGAGGAGTTGGCGCACGACTTCCTGTGGCGAATCCATCGCGCGGCGCCTCGCGCCGGGGAGATCCGTATCTTCAACCGGTCTCACTATGAGGATGTCCTGATCGTACGCGTCCATGATATGGTCCGGAAAGCGGTCTGGTCGAGCCACTATGACCAGATCAACGCGTTCGAGAAGATCCTTGCCAAGAACAACACCCATATCCTGAAATTCTACCTTCATATCAGCAAGAACGAGCAACTCGAACGGTTCAAGGCCCGGCTCGACGATCCGACCAAGCAATGGAAGGCCAGTGAGGGCGACTTCGAGGAGCGGAAGTACTGGAACGCCTACACGAAGGCCTACGAAGCCGCACTGAGCAAGTGCAGCACGGCCCATGCGCCCTGGTTCATCATCCCGGCCAACAAGAAGTGGTTTCGCAACTTCATCGTTTCCGAGATTCTCGTGCGAAGTCTTTCCAAGCTCCGGATGAAGTTCCCCAAGCCCACGGCGGATCTCTCCGAGATCAAGCTGGAGTAGTGCGAAAGCGAGAGGGAACGTGCGGACCCCGCGCGGCAGGCGCGCAGCCCATGGCTGACCGATCATCACTTCTCCGGAGCACCCGGGCGGCTGGGCCAGTTTCGCAGGCCGGTCAGGACGGCAACCGCCAGGACCGTTGCGGCGATGGCCAGGCCGTAATATCCGGCTCCGACCGCCATGCCGACGGCGGCGACCAGCCAGATTGTCGCGGCGGTGGTCAAGCCGTGGACACCTCCCCGGTCTCGAATGATCACCCCCGCCCCCAGGAACCCGACGCCGCTGACGATTTGGGCCGCGATGCGCCCGGCCGAGTCGTTGTACTTGATGCCCATCTGTTCCGAGATGATCGTCACAACGGCGGCGCCGAGACAGATGAGCACGTTGGTCCTCACCCCGGCGACCTTGCCGTGGAGTTGCCGCTCCAATCCGATGGCGGCGCCGAGAACAACAGCCAACAGGATTCTGAGCACATGTATCTGCCAAGTCGGCACGGGAGTCTACCTCCACATACAAACGCCTGCGGACCAGAACACCTCAGCACAACACGATGCGGCACTATAGGCGGCATTCGTCCCCTTGTCAACCACACGGGTTGATTCCGGACACCAAAGCGGCGACAATGGAGTCATGACCTTCAATAGCGATGTAGCGACAGACGTTTGTATCGTCGGGGCAGGGCCGGCCGGGCTCATGGCCGCCATTGACGCGGCGCGGGCACGCGCCGACACCACTGTCGTTGAAACCCATGCCCACGCGGGGCGAAAGCTCCTGGTCACCGGCGGCGGCCGCTGCAATTTCACACACGCGGCTACAGTGGACGAACTCGTCCGCGCCTTCGGCAAGGGCGGCCGCTTCCTGCGCCACAGCTTTCACGAGTTGTCGCCTGACAAGATCAAAACATTCTTCGATGATCACGGACTGCCCAGCAGAGTCGAGCCGGACGGCTGTGTCTTTCCCGCAACTGATCGAGCCGCCGATGTGCGGGATGTTCTCTTGCATGAAGCCGAACGACTTGGCGCACACCTGTCGTATCGCAATCACGTGGTAGACGTCGCCGCAGAGAATGACGGCTTCACCATCCGCACGAACCAACAGACTCTCTCATCAAAGCGACTGATCATCGCCACGGGCGGTGTCTCCTGGCCTCAAACCGGCTCGACCGGGGACGGCTACCAATTTGCGGCGGCCCTCGGCCACACGATAGTCCCCCCCAAGCCGTCGCTGGTCCCCCTGGTGACACACGAGCGCTGGCCCGGCACGCTGGCCGGCGTCTCACTTGGCAACGTGAAGGCCTGGATAGCTGCTAATGGGCGAAAGGTCACGGCCAACGGGGCTCTGGTCTTCACGCAGGATGGCATCGGCGGGCCCGCCGCACTCGATCTCAGTCGAGCCCTTGCAGATCAGCTTGCCGCGGCAGCCGGTGGAATCGACATTCGAATCGACTTGGCTCCCGACCTGGAGGACGCTGAACTGGACCGAAGAATCCGGGAACAATTGGCCTCGCATCCAAAGAAGGCTGTGGTGAGCATCGTGGCCGGATTCGTTCCGAAGAGACTGGCGTCAGCTCTGTGTACGCTGGCCCGGTGTGACAGCGATCTTCAGGCCGGCCAGCTCAAGAGAGAAGACCGGATACGCATTATCGGCATTTTCAAAGAGCTACCACTTTGCGTGACACGCACGCGACCCATTGCCGAGGCCACCGTGACACGCGGCGGCGTGAGCCTCGAACAGATCGACCCACGCACGATGCAATCGAAGATCTGTCCCGGCCTTTTCTTGGCCGGCGAGGTCATCGACGTCGACGGCCCCTGTGGCGGCTACAGCCTGCAAGCCTGCTGGTCCACCGGCGCCCTGGCCGGCCGCTCGGCCGCCTACTGAGGCGGCTTATAATGCTCCATCGCCTCCGGCAGCAAATTCTGGATATCCTGGATACGTGTTTCCGGTGCCGGGTGCGTACTGAGGATCTCCGGCGGTCGTGCGCCGCCGCCCTGCTCGCCCATCCGCTGCCAAAACGGGACCGCCTCGTGCGGGTCGTAGCCCGCCAGCGCCATGAAGATCATACCCAGGCGGTCCGCCTCGCTCTCATGCAGACGACTGAAGGGAAGCATAAGGGCGATCTGTGTCCCCAGGCCGTAGGAGGTCGTGAATAGGCTCTTGGTTGCCTCGGGCTTGTCCTTGAGCGCCTGGTCGACGGCAATGCCGCCCATCTGCACCAGCAGCCCCTGGGTCATACGTTCGTTGCCGTGGTTGGCGAAGACGTGGGCAATCTCGTGCCCCATGACCACGGCCAGCCCCGTCTCGCCCTGCGCCACCGGCAGCAGACCCGTATAGACGACCACCTTGCCCCCCGGCATGGCGAACGCATTGACGGTGTCGTCCTCGACTAGGTTGAACTCCCACTGATAGCCGGCAAACGGATTCCGTTCCATGTGCTGCCGGCAGAACTCGTCCACCGCCGCGACGATTCGCTCGCCGCACCGCGTGACCATATCGCTCTTGATCGCATCGGCACTCACCTTGTTCTCGGAAATGAACTGGCTGTACTGCTGCAGGCTCATGGAATTGATGATCGAGTCCGGCACCAGCGTCAACTGCGACCGCCCCGTAATCCCCACTTCCGAGCACCCCGCCGCCGCGAACGTCAGGCCCAGCGTAGCCAGCAACATCGTTTTCACAGCCGTCTTCATCGTCGTTCTCCCTTAGTCTTCATGGCATCATCCGAACCGAACGCCAGCCACCCGCGGCCCGGCTGCCCCCTATTAAGCCGTCCCGGCCGCCCACACGCAAAGGTTTTTCCCAGATCAGCTCCATCGCACCCGCCCCGCCGCCTCCTGTCGCACTCTCTTCCTAGACATCCCATTCCCCCCAAGTTTGGCTTTGTTTCGCACGCCCGTCTGCGCGGGCGCGTGTCAAGTGTGAAGTTTGAAGTGTGAAGCCTGAAGCTGCCGGTCTTGACGCTTGATTCCTCCCGCTTGAAACTTGACACTTCAGACTTGAAACCCCGGCCTGCAGGCCGGAAATTGGCTTTGTTTGGCTTTGTTCTGACCGGCCCAGAATCCACCCATTTCCTCCATACATGCCTTTCACAAAAGCACTTAACCACAATTTCGCCCCCTGCACATTGGCTTTGTTTGTGCGCTCGTAGTGACGCCGTAAGGCGCTATTTGACATCCCGGCGACCGGAAATTGGCTTTGTTTGACGTATTCGGGCCCAAAACTGTCACGGTTGAAATGTGAATTTGGGAAAGCCGACACCCGACAGGCCACGTCGTGCGTATCGCGTCTCGCGTCATTCGTGCCCCCAATAATCAATCATCAATAATCCTTAGTCAATCCAACGGTCGCTTCACGCTTCACGACCCGCGCTTCACGGTCCTTCTGTTAGATCATCATATAACACGGCCGCGGCCCGTCAAGCGAAAGCCCGGAATTCGAGATGGTTGCGCGCAAACGACGCTAAGCCTTCGGCGGACAAGAAGCTACACAGATCGGGCGGGAGCTGAGAACCGTCAATCAATGATCGATGGCGGTGTTCCGCTTCACGCTCTCCGAGCTTTTCACTTGCCTTTCGGCCGGCTTGCCCCTACGATGTGGCTACGGGATCGCAGGCAACGGTGCTCTTTGGGACAGAGAAAATGTACCTGACCCCTGACACCTTTGACCCCTGACACCTTTA
>CAYNQP010000025.1:0-14720 GCA_964399325.1 uncultured Pirellulales bacterium | reverse complement strand
CCATTGCGGCCAGCAGCCACCTTGGCCTGCCCATCGAGACAGATGACTTCGGCATCGCGAGCAGACTGACGACCAGTGCGATGAAAAGCAGACTGCATCCCACCGCTGGAATCCGTGCTCCACCGACGAACGCCTTGGTGTCGCCGCGCTCGACACTCTTGAGCAAACCAACCGCGATCAGAAGTGCGAGGGGTGGAAAGCAGGGCAGTATGTAGGTGGCGACCTTACCGCTCGAAGCAGAGAAGAACAAAAACGGCAGCACGAACCAGCAGACGGCGAGGCCGATCATGGGGTCCTTGGGGCGGGTGTGCCTGAGGCCCGCTCCGATGGCGCCGGCAAGAAACGTCCAAGGGATTGCTCCTCCAATCATAATGGGAACGTAGTACCAGAACGGAGAAGGGTGCTGTCCCCCCTTGGGGGACGTGAACCGGACGATGTGCTCGACCCAGAAGAAGTAGTGCCAGAAGTCGGGCTCCCTGCGGTGAATCGTGATGCCCCACGGAAGCACAACAAGAATGGCCGCCAGCAGGGGTGCCCAAGCCGCTCGAAGAGTGTCTTTGAGCCGGCCCTGCCAGAGCAGGAAGGGGATAATGACGACCATCGGCACAACCAGGGCGATGAACCCCTTGGTGAGAAAGGCCAGGCCGCAGGAAACGCCCGTCAGGCCCAACAGGATCATTCTATGGCGGGGCCTCTCTTCCTGATTCGCGAAGAAGAACGACACGATGCCTGCCGTGACAAACAGCGAGAAGATGCTGTCCAGAACACAGTAGACCCCGGCTGCCAGGACCTCAAAGAACGACAGATAAACCGCCGCCGTGAGAAGCCCGGCGGAATAACCGCCCGCAAATCTGCGGGCGCACACGAACAGGATTAGGGCCGTCAATCCAGCGGCGATTGCGGAGGGAAGGCGTATCGCGAAAGCGTTTTCTCCGAACACGCTCATGGCGGCCGCATTCAGCCAATAACCCAGGACCGGCTTCTCGAAATACCGCAGTCCATTGAGATGCGGCACCGTCCAGTCTCCCGAGCCCAGCATTTCTCTGGGGATCTCGGCGTACCGCGTCTCATCGGGTATGGCCAGAGGCCGCACACCGAGCGGCACGACGTACAGGAAGAGGAACGCCCCCACGACTGCGACTGATCCGATCTTGGCTTTCACTGTCACTCACGCACAACTCTGGGCCTGTTTGTCTGAGGCTCCTGAGCCGACAGAGGTTCTGAACGAGACGATACGTCGAAAGAGTGACCATCAGTAATCGTATCGCCCGGTTGCCGGAAGGTATGTACAGGGCACTTGAAGGTAGTCGAAAAATCCTCTCGCGCGATGCCCGGTGAACCGTTCCAGTAGATAGGTCACGTTCAGACCGATGCCGACGTAGCCATAACGATGCTTGCCGCTGAAATAGCGCTCGTCGTCGGTGACGTAGCCGCGCGTGTAGTAACCGACGTGTATTTCGAGCGCCTTCAAGATCGGGGCCCCCGTCTTCAAGAATCCGTCGGGCTTAAAGGCAAGCAGATACTTCTGGCCGGAATAATCGGTAAAAGGGTCGAGCCGCTCGCCGTTGCGAAAGGTGGGCGAAGGGAACCACTCCATGCGAAAATCGACTCTCTCTTTGATGGCCGGGAAACGGTGACGCAGATATGCCAGGCCGACTCCCGCCGTGTTCATCACCTCATCTTCCCAACTGAATCCGTGGCTTTTGCTGAACCCGTCCCCGATCTCCGTCAGGGTCAACTGTGCCCAACTGCTTGCCGCGCCGAGAAGAAGCGCCCGATCCTCGGAATATCCCCAGTCCTGGTATACGCGGTTGTAGAAACTCGTCAGGGCATACCCGAAGAACACGTGTCCCAGCTTGTCGGCGCCGCCGTATCGGCTGTCATAGCCGAACCAGCCCTCGTGGGCGGTCCTGAAGGAATGACTGCCGTAGTCCCATGCTATAACGCCAAGGCTCAGGATCGTGCCGGCGGTCGCCAGATTCAGTACCAGGGCCTTCTTCTCCTTCGGCCAGTCAGCCATGCCCCACCATGCCCCCGTTTCAGAGGACATGGCCTGGTTAGGGTCGAACCAGTCGCGGACGTTCGCGACCGAGTCCGTGCTGTCCTCGCGGCCCAGTATACTGTGTTCTGTGGCGGTAACGCTGACGGGGTGCAGAACCAGTGACATGGTGACCGCCAAGGCAAACAGCAACCGGCATTTCTTCAATCGTACGTCCATCGATCATACTCTGAATATTGTGCGAATTCGTTCGGGGTCGCTTGCTTTCGCTGGAATCACAACGGTGCCTGACACGCGACCCATCCTTCACGCCCACATATTTCCTTTGGGGCAATCATGGCTCTGTCTATCTGCGCGGATTCATTAACCAGTGTCCCCAGAGGAACGAACGAGTGGCCTTCCGAGAGCACGCTCTCAACGAATTGCGTGAACATCTCCAAGCAGACAATTCCTTCCACCTCGGCATGAATGGTAAGAACATTCAGCCGGCCCGGGTCCAGCAGAGCGAGCATATGCTCATTGTAATTATCGTTTGAGATTCCATGGCGACCGACGACTTCATCGTAGGTGGGTAGGGTAACAGGAATTTGCGGCTGGGACAACTCCTTCCCGCCGGCTACCGGACGGAATATGCGGTCACCTCGGCAATCGCTGTTGTGGCGAAAAGCGAATTTGGCCTTCTCTCTCAGCACGAGATCGTTGCACTTCCACCCGGGTACGGCCGAGCAGGCCGGGTGACAGCCGAGAATTTCAGTGAGCAGTTCGACGCCTCGATACAGCGATTCGTGTACGGCGTCGGCGTCCATGGTGTCGATATGGGCTTGCCAGGCGTGATGATCCCAGGCGTGCAAACCCACCTCATGGCCGTCGTCGGCCGCGGCGCGTATGACACGGTTGAGTCTCTTGCCGATTATAGGGCCTGGCCAGAGTGTCCCTCTCAGCAGAATGTCCCATCCGTACAGGCTGGAAGCCTTCGTCCTGAGCATCTTCCACAGGAAGGCCGGTCGCAACAGCCGCCGGAGGTGACGGCCCATGTTGTCGGGGCCCACGGAAAAGAAGAACGTTGCCTGTGCGGCGTGTTCGGCGAGAAGCCGGCACAGGTTCGGCACGCCGAGTCGGGTTCCCCTGAACGTGTCAACGTCGATTCTCAAGCCTATCTTCATGGGACATTCAGACGCGTTGAGGTTGTTCCGCCCCGAGGGGGTATCGAGATGATCGGGGTCGGCTTCTTCAGCGGCGGGGCCGTCTCGCTCAGGTCCGGGCCGTTGCCTTCAATGACGGCGTCGCCATGACGGACGGCTTCGCGAAGGAAGAAATCCAGGGTCTGTTCCACGGACCGCTCCAACTCTATCGTCGGCGTCCAGTTCAGGAGTTTCTTCGCGTTCTTGACGCTCGGCTTTCGGTGCTGAACATCCTGGTAGCCCGCGCCATAATAGGACCCGCTCTCGATTTCCCGGAAACCGGCGAAAGATGGAAAGTGCGCTCGCAGCGGATGCTCGTCGAACTTCGCCAGGAGCATCTCCGCGAGGTGGCGGATACTGGCCTCGTTGTCGGGATTGCCGATATTGATGATTTTCCCGTCACAAACGTCATCTCTGTTCTCGACGATTCGGTACAGGCATTCGATCCCGTCCGCGACATCGGTGAAACACCGTTTCTGGTGGCCTCCGTCGATGAGCTGGATCGGCGTCCCCTCGACGAGGTTGAGGATCAGTTGCGTGATGGCGCGCGAACTGCCGATGCGCGCCGACGTCAGGCTGTCGAGCTTGGGCCCGATCCAGTTGAACGGCCGAAACAGGGTGAACCTCAGTCCTTCTTTCTGTCCGTAGGCCCAAATGACCCGGTCGAGCAACTGCTTGCAGCACGAGTAGATCCAGCGCTGCATTCGGATCGGTCCGAGCACGAGTTTGGAGTTGTCCTCGTCGAACTCCTGCTCGTCGCACATCCCGTACACTTCGGATGTGGAGGGGAAGATGATTCGCTTGCTGTACTTCACACAGTAGCGCACGACCCGAAGGTTCTCTTCGAAGTCCAGCTCGAAGACGCGCAAGGGATTGCGCGTGTACTCAATCGGCGTCGCAATGGCTACCAGAGGTATGACGATATCGCATTTCTTGATGTGGTACTCGATCCAGTCGCCGTGAATGGAAATATCGCCTTCTTCGAAATGGAACCCGGACTTGTCCATCAGGTGCTGGATGTAGTTCGAACGCAGGTCCATTCCGTGGACGTCGTATTTCTCGCTGGCGAGGAGCCGCTCACTCAAGGCGTTGCCGATAAAGCCGTTGACGCCGAGGATAAGCACACTCTTTTTTCGTGAGGCTTGAAGGCGAGTCCCGGCATGCGGTCCGAAGCGCATGCCTTCCGCGAGATTCATTTCGGCCGCCAGTTGCGTGCCGGTCATGTAGACGCCGTCTTCGGGCTGGCCGGAGTCTATGCGGACGGCGCCATCGCTGCACGAGACCATCAGCGGGTTTGTCGAAATGATCGTACCCGGGGCCGGCTCGCCGCCGGCGGAGGGCGCTTTCGTCACGGCCCAGAAAAGGCATTTCCTATCGCCGACGTAGCTGAAGGCGCCCGGATAAGGCCGGGTCACCGCTCTGACCAAATTGCGGACCGCGTCGGCCCGCTTCGTCCAGTCCACTTCTCCGTCCCGGGGACGGCGGCCACCGTAGTACGTGGCCTTGGAGTCGTCTTGGGGAATACGCGGCGCGGTCCCATCCTTCACATGAGGCAGTACATTCGCCAACAACTCCGCGGCGGCCTTGGCCATCTTGTCGTGCAGGCTTCGGGCCGTATCGTCACTCGAAATGGCTATCTTTCTCTGGCTGACAATATCGCCCGCGTCGGGCGGCGCCGTCATGTGGTGCAGGGTGGCTCCGGTTTCCTTCTCGCCATGGACCAGGACCCAATTGATCGGACAGCGGCCTCGATACTTGGGAAGCAGCGAGCCGTGCAGGTTCAGGCATCCGGCCTTGGGAATGTCCAGAATCGGCTGCCGGAGCATCTTGCGATAGTAGAACGAAAAGAGAATGTCGGAATTCATCTTCTTGATGCGCTCGACCCAGAGCGGATGGTTGATATCCTCAGGAGCGAAGACCGGGATATTCCGCGCCGCGGCCAACTCTGCCACCGAGCCGAACCAGAGGTTCTCTTGCGGGTCATCCTTGTGCGTAAAGACCGCCGCGATTTCGAATCCGTGACGCAGCAGGGCATCGATGCCGGCACAGCCAATGTTGTGATAAGCCAGGACAACTGCCTTCATAGCGCTTCCTCCGACTTCTTCTGGCTCCGCGCGGCCGGCTCCTCCGGTCCCCGCCGGCCGATCACCTCGTGAATGAAGTAACGCGGCCTGGCTCGGACGTCATGATAGATGCGTCCAATGTATTCTCCGAGCAGGCCGAGTGCAACGAACTGCCCACCGATGAAGAAGAATAGTATGGCGAACAGGGTAAACACGCCCTCGGCCGCCCAGCCGGCGCCGTAGGCCAGCCGCATCACGAGAAGGAGAATGCCGAAGGCGATCCCCGCGAGCGACATGCATGTCCCCACCACGCTCAACAAACGCAACGGAAGCGTCGTCATGCTCGTCAGCAGATCGAACTGCAGGTTGATTAGCTTCCACAGTCCGTACTTCGACTCGCCGACGGAGCGCTCGGCGTGGGCCACCTCGATCTCCGTGGCGTTCCGCGCAAACGTATTGGCCAGAACCGGGATGAACGTGCTGCGCTCATGACACTGCAGCATGGCGTCCACGACATGGCGCCCGTACCCGCGCAACATGCAGCCATAATCGTGCATCATCACGCCGGTGGCTTTGCGGGCGGCCTTGTTGATGATCCGCGAGGCCATTTTCCGAAAGAGGGTGTCCTTTCTCGATACGCGCACCGTGCCGACGGTATCGAAACCTTCCTCCATCTTGCCGATCAGCTTGGGGATTTCCTCGGGCGGGTTCTGCAGGTCCGCGTCGAGGGTGACGATCATGTCTCCTCGGGATTCGGCAAAGCCGGCCATGACAGCGGCATGCTGGCCGTAGTTGCGATTCAACAAGACCCCGATAATCTTCCCTCGGTTCTGCCCGACCGCTTCCGCAATGATCTGCGACGAGCCGTCCGAGCTGCCGTCGTCTACCAGGACGATCTCAAACGACTTCTTCATACCCGCACAGGTTCTGAGGCAACGAGTGACGAGTTCGGGAAGGTTTTGGCTTTCATTGAATACCGGTATCACCAATGAGACCATCGGCTGCGGGGCTGTGTCCGGCGTGGACGGTCGCCTCGATGAAGGCTGAGGATGGACCAAGTCGATTCGTCCCTGCGTCCGCCGGTCCGGGCCTACGGTCTTTCCGGCTTCTGGCGTCATCACGGCTTCTCCTGCAAAACATCCTTTATGGCGTCCACGACATCATCGACGTCATTATCCGTCATATCGCTGAATAAAGGAAGCGAGCAAATCCGGTCCGAGTTCCATTCGGTGTTCGGCAGCAGGCCCCGGCCCATTCCCATCGTTTCCCGGTAGTACTTCTGCAGGTGTACGGCCCGGAAGTGCAGGCCGCACCCGATGTTCCGGGCCTTCAGAGACGCCATGAACTCGTCGCGACTCAGCCCGGTCTT
Source organism: uncultured Pirellulales bacterium (assembly GCA_964399325.1). Taxonomy (GTDB): domain Bacteria; phylum Planctomycetota; class Phycisphaerae; order Sedimentisphaerales; family Anaerobacaceae; genus JAFGLV01. The sequence goes on along the minus strand of CAYNQP010000025.1, from coordinate 8,108 downwards.
GTCGATATCCAGACGCACCACGAAGAGATGCCACGCGTGTATCATCGGGCACGCCGGATCGGCCAGGGGCATGATCTCGTCGATCTCGGCCAGCCGCCGCCGGTACCTCATGGCCAGTTCCGTGCGTCGGCGATTCAACTCGTCGAGGCGCGCCAGTTGTCCTATGCCCAGCACGGCCGACATATCCGTCATGTTGTACTTGTATCCGGGCTCCTGGACCTCCGCCTGGGCGGAGCGCCCGTGCGTCTGGCGGTCGTAGGCGTCCACGCCCAGCCCGTGGAACTTCAGCCGTCGCACGCGGTCGAGCAGCGCCGGATCGTCCGAGCAGAACATGCCTCCCTCGCCCGTGGTGATGTTCTTGATCGGGTGAAACGAGAAGATCGACGTTCCTCGCCGGCCGATCCGCTCGCCCCGGCATTCGGTTCCGATGGCATGGGCAGCGTCTTCGATAAGGCGGATGTTCCTGCCCGCCGCGAGCTGTCGAATCGGTTCCATATCGACCGGCGCCCCGGCAAAGTGCACGGGAACGATCAGTCGGGTCCTCTCGGTCAGGCAGGGCTCTATCAAAGCGGCCGACACCATCAGCGTATCGCGGTCCACGTCGGCGAAGACAGGCGTCGCGCCCGCCAGGACCGCCAGATTGACCGTAGACACCCATGTCAACGAGGGCGTCACCACTTCGTCGCCCGGCCCGATGTCCAGGGCCTTCAGCGCCAGGTGCATCCCGCCGGTAGCCGACGACAGCCCCACCGCGTCGGGGCAGCCCACATACGCGCAGAAATCCCGCTCGAACTCGGCGGTCTTCGGTCCGGTCGTGATCCAGCCCGAGCGCAGAACCTCGCCCACGGCCGCGATGTCAGCGGCCGTAATGGACGGTCGTGAAAATGGCAGAAAATCATTTCGCACAGTCGGCGTCCTTCCCTACTCACGCCTCGGCAAGCCCGCCCGCAGACGTTTTTCGATTCAAACTCAACCCCGCCGACAATAGTGCAAAGAGAGCCAAAAATCAAATGCCAATGCCCAAAACCGCCTTGTCCCGGAGTGGCGTAACGACCGTAGCCGCCGAGACTGGGCAGCGCAGGCTGCCGTCGCAGGGGCCTTAATTTCGTTCAATTTAGGCAACACTTTAAAACCAAAAACGCCTGTCACGCCACAATCTTTTATCCCAGTTCACACCGCACGTTACGGCGGTCCGCGAGATTTTTCGACCGTCCTTTTTCGTTCAAAACACGCAACACCCTCCTTTTGTGGAGGCTCGCGCCGGTTGCGGGCCGGGACGAGTAGAAGGAGACGAAATGAACGGGAGAGCACAGCCATGAAAAAGCGACACTGCCACCGATGCGCTTATGGCATCCGGCCGCCGGCATGTCAGGCGTGCCCGAAGCTGAGGTCCGGCTGCGCGGGCCTGCTGCTGTGCGTGAACCATCCGGACTCGCCCGGCGTTCTGACGGAGGTCCCGACTGCCGGCACGTGCCGCAACTTCCGGCCCCGGCGCGACCCGGTGGTCCGGCTGACGCCGCCGGAACCGCCCAACGACGAGGTTCGCTACATTGCCCTGACCAAGGGCCTGTGCGCCATCGTGGACGCCGCGGACTACGAGGAAGTCAGCAAGTACAAGTGGAGCGCGCACATCGCCGGCGCCAACCGCTATGCCGTCCGCCGCAACAAGGGCAAGAGGCTCGCCATGCACCGTTTCATCATGAAACCACCCAAAGGAATGATCGTGGACCACATCGACGGCAACGGCCTGAACAACCGCCGCAGCAACCTGCGCCTCTGCACCGCGCAGCAAAACCAATGCAACCGCCGGCCGAGAGGCCGGACCTCCAGGTTCAAGGGAGTCTGCTACCGCAAGCAGATCGGCAAGTTCGCAGCGGCAATCATGTCTCATGGCGAGCAGATACACATCGGCTGCTTCGATGATGAGGAAGAAGCCGCTCGCGCCCGCGACCGCATGGCGGTCGAGTTCCAAGGAGAGTTCGCCTACCTGAACTTCCCCGACCAAGCGTAGATCGGAAGCACGTAGAACGAGACGAAATGAGCGGGAGAACGAGACCATGAGAAAGCGACGTTGCGACCGATGTGCTTATAGCGTCCGGCCGTCGATGTGTCAGGCGTGTCCGAACACCAACTGTAGCTGCGCGGGCCTGCTGCTGTGCGTGAACCATCCGGATTCGCCCGGCGTTCTGACGGAGGTCACGGCCGCCCACACGTGCCGCAACTTCCGGCCCCGGCGCGACCCGGTGGTGAGGCTGACGCCGCCGGAACCGCCCAACGACGAGGTTCGCTACATCGCCCTGACCAAGGGCCTGTTCGCCATCGTGGACGCCGCGGATTACGAGGAAGTCAACAAATACAAATGGAGTGCGCATATCGCCGGTGCCAACTGCTACGCCGCCCGCCGGGACAAGGGCAAGAACCTCACCCTGCACCGTTTCATCATGAAGCCGCCGAAGGGGATGTACGTGGACCACATCGACGGCAACGGCCTGAACAACCGCCGCAGCAACCTGCGCATCTGCACCGCGCAGCAGAACCAGTGCAACCGCGGGCCGCAGGGCCGCACGTCCAGGTTCAAGGGCATACACTACCGCAAGCACATCGAGAAATACTCGGCATCAATCAGGTCCAATGGTGACCAGATCTACCTCGGCTGTTTCGAAGACGAGGAAGAAGCCGCCCGCGTCCGTGACCGGATGGCGGTCGAGCTCCAAGGAGAGTTCGCCTACCTGAACTTCCCCGACGAGTTCCGCCCACCCAAGAGCAGCAAGTGACACAAATTCATTCTCAGCCCTTTGACAAGTCAAAAGAGAGAAACCGGCCGGAGGGCTTTTCCCCCGGCGTAGCCTTCGCAACGTTGCGCTGCTACCATCCGCTTGGTTTGTGAATGACGCCGCCCCGGCCGTCCGACAGTGCCGATGGAAATTGGCAAACCTTCAGCAGTGCCTGCGGAAACGTCTTGTGCCTGTCCGCTGCACTGCGCAACTCAACTGCCGCACCCCGCAGCGGATGGCGCGACGGCACATAGACAATCAGCCGCTTCATGGGCCACTGGGTCTTCACCATCTCAAGGGCGGGCACAAGGTCGGAGTCGCCACTGACGACGATGAACTGGTCTGCCCTGTCATGGTTGGCATCGTCCAGCAGTTGGAGCGCGATGTTGACGTCCGTACGCTTCTCCTCCGGCACATCAAAGACGCGAGAGCCGGAATACGAGCAGCCCGAGACGATGCATTTGATTTGTTTGAGTTTGAACTTGCCGAGCATCACCTGCACGAGCGGTCTTGTCGCAAGTGCCCGCAGATAGGCTTGCTGGCGAGACGTTTTTGCCCCGGCGACGAGTGCCGTGAAGTACCATATCCGCCGGATGTCGTCGCCCGGACGCAGCTTGAGGAAGCATTTCTCCATGTCCAACCACTTGTGCGGCGTGCCCCGGACGGCGCCATAATAGAAGTTGAATCCGTCCACATAGACAATCGTGCGTGGTTTCATGAGGACCTCTCTGCCGGAGCGACAAAAAAACAGGCAGCCATGTAGGCTGCCCAACCCGCTTATCGCGGGGGAGTCGTCTACTAATACTATACGGTCTGCCCGCCGGATTGGTCAAGCGCAAAACCATGATTTTCAGATTTCACGAACCGCAGGGTGTGCGGCACACGCCCTACGTTGCTGCCACGAACGCAAACGCAAGGGCTGAGCAGGCCGCTTTAGCGGGTAGGCTCGGGTTCGATGTCAGTTGCCGATTCCACAATTGACAATTCCCCGCCAAGCAATAGCAACGCATTGCCTACGCGTAGATGGCTTCCTTTGAAGCTATTCATGAGTTTTGAACCAAAGAAATTGCCGAGTGTCTGCTTCCGCTTAACGAAATCCACATTGCTTGATATGATGTTGTTGATCTTCGTGATTGAATCATTCAGCGGCTTAAGACTCAGCACACAATTGGAAACAGAAACGCGAAGGTCTTCGTCTTTAACATTCTTGGGATTGAGCAGATGGGTAGTGAGTATGCTTTGGAGGACATCGGAATCCAATGTTGGCATAAGCATTGGTGATTTGAGGTCGTCTAGCATTGACTGGTACTTACCCATTAGGTCTAGATAGCTCTGATTCTGTTTCCATTCAGAAACAGCTGCCGCAAGTAGGGCTGTTCTTTCAGAATGACAATTGAATTGGTTCCAACCTTTTGTGGTGAAATAGCCTCCCAAGGCGATTGCCAATGAACCAATGATTACATATAGCCATCCACTCGTAGAGTATGTCATCGCTGTCTCCATCAATGATGATCACTGAAAGTCTCGTAGGGTGTGCACCGCACACCATCCCCTCTATTCGCCAAACGTCGGCCCTTCGCCTAATTCCGGGGACGCCTTATTCATTTCGCCCTTGAATTGGTATGGCGTCCCCGCTATTCAAGTTCACCCGCAGTTCGGGCGCACGCGAAGCGGTGGCAGAGATGCTGGTTGGAGGTCACGTTCCCACATTCTCTTTGCCACTGGCGGTGACGTTGCACTTGAGACGACCATCGCTCTTATCGACATTGTTCTGCCATTGGAGCGGGCGGAGGTTTGAAAGCTCGTCACTGCCGCCGGGGCTAATGTGGTCAATCTCCCAGCCATACTGTGACTGTCGATTGCCATACTCTTGGCGACCGATCCAAGCACCGCATTCGTCTTTGCGCCACCGGTTCTTGTCGTGTGCGTCAACGACCCTTCCCTTTTCCCATACCCGTTGAACCATTTGATCTGACCATGCCATAATGGTTTCTCCTATAATGAAATCTGGGGATATCTTACATATCTCGCTCTTGAATTGAGTCTCGTGCGGTGTGCACCGCACACCGACTTCATTGTTGGGCCTTCGCGCCTTGCGAAGCGCCCGCTATCCGCGCTGACGCGCAAACTGGATGGTATGCAGTGCACACCCCACGAGAATTCCAACATCCGCGTCTCCTTCGCTAACAGCAATGAGAATAGCAGGAGCCCTCGGTCGCGTCAAGGGCATTCTTCGCGATTGCGGTCTTTCGGCCTCCATGGTCCGGTCGGGGGCGGCGGGTTTGCCGTCGTCTGCATCTGGCTTGTTGGCAGTCTCAGTCTTCCTTGGTCGTTGCGCCGGGGATTTCGCCGACTTTCTTGGTGAGGATTCCCCATCCGACTAGCAAGCCGACGATTCCAGCGATGGTTCCGGCGGGACGTGACCATATGATGTTGACGATGCGGGCGATGGCGCGACCGCCCCGGCCGGAGAACTCCGAAGTGTCGAGGGAGATCAAGCTGGGCTTGAACCATGTGCCGACGCACAGAGCGATGAAGACAACGGCAACGACTGTGCCGATGACTTTGTCTTTCGCCGTGATTGGCTTGCTTCGGATCTCGTCCACCTTCTGCTCCAACGACTTGCATTCGGTTTCGCTCATATCATTCTCCTTCTGCCAACAATGATCACACAGTCTCGTAGGCTGTGCATCGCACACCGACTTCATCGTTGGACCCTGGCGGCCTGCGAAGCGCCCGCTATCCTCAGTGACGCGCTGATTTGATGGTGTGCCATGCACACCCTACAAGATTTCCAACGACTGCGTCTCCTTCGCTAACGGCAATGAGAATAGCGCGCGCCTTTGGTCGCGTCAAGGGCGTTTTCCACGATTACGACCTGTCGGCCTCCATGTTCCAGCCGGGGGCGGCGGGTTTGACGTTGGCGGAGACGGGCATGGCGCGGAGGATCGATGATGGAGGACAGTTCCAGGGCCGAATGACCATTCGCCCGTATGCGCGAATCAATACCAAGCAGTTTTTGGGGACATTTCGAACGATCTCACTTGTTTTTCGTAGAAAATCTGGAAAAGCGATTGTTGAGCACCCAGCTTTTGTTACGATATACACTGTGTCCGTTGTGGGTGAACGCCGGCTCCATGCCGTGTGGTCCATCGGCTTCGCCGAGAGGATCCTAGCCTTCGACGGGCATCATTTTCTCCTTGGTCAAAGGGTCCTGGTCGCTGTACCACCGGCCGTAAGATCTGCCGCTTTGAAGGTCGTCGAAATCCATAATGAGACGGTAATGGCTCGCCAGATAAGCGAAGTACCGATCTTCTCCACGCTCGTAGAATCTCTGCAGCGCCCAAAGACAGTAGTCTATGACCTGAAGGCCGCGAGCCTCGGAGGGAACGGAAGGGACAATCTGGGTCGGGCGGGAGGAGGCAATCCCCGTGTCTCTTTCGAAATTGGCCTTGGCCTTTTCGATGGCGTCGGTCAGGGCCTTCTCACGCGCGGACTTGCCGCGCCGGGCGAACGTGATGATGCTTTGGTCGGCCTTGTGGAGAGAGCGCTTGAACAAGGTCTTGACCAGATTGTCATAGACTGAATTCGGATTCCAGAACTTGCCGGCGAGGCGCGCCTCCCGGATCAATGCGGACTTGCGGCGGATGCCAACTTGGACTTTGATGTCATGGCGTGCCAAGAGTCTGAAGACTTCGCGGCGCACCTCGGGGCAATCATCTTTGGCGTGAAAGAACGCCGCTGTCTTTCCAGCATCTGGCCGCATCGAGCAAACCCGCTTCAGGTATTCATCCGCAAGCAACTCTTGATGCAGGTTGTCCAAGTCGCGCCGCAAGGACGTGAGGTCGAGGACGTGAGCCATACCGACCATGAAGCACTTTGACACCCCTTCAGTGCCGACGAGCAACTTGCCCCGCCTGCCGAAGAGAGTCAAATCGCCGGCCTCATCAACAAAGAAATGGGCTGTCTGATCGCTCATGTGCTCTCGACGACCTTCCGTAGGACCTTCTCCGTGTTCCAGAGGTCCATAGTCTCGGTGAAGTCACAACGGCCAAAGCCGGAGGCTTCTGTCGCCAACATCGGGCAACAGGCCGCATGGTACCATCAGCGACCGGGCCAATCAACTTGATTCCCCGCGACAAAGAGAGGTGGGGCGAGTCTGGGCGAGGTCGTCGTTGCTGCCGTGGTTGAGGGGGCCTCGGATGATTGGGGATGATTGCCTATGGATCGGCGGACGGGCGGCGTGCGTCGGCCTGTTCGTAGATGCGGGCGATGGTTTTGAGCAGGGCTTCGAGCTTGGCGTAGTATTCGTCTTCGGGGAGCTTGTCTTTCGTGTCGCGCAGTTGCATCACTTCGAGTTCGAGGCGGTCGCGCTCGGCCCGCAGGGCAGGGGGCATGTCGGCCTCGGCCTGGCTGTAGAGCAGGCAGAGCTGGTGGGCGCGATAGCCGTCGAGGGCGGCGCCGTCTCTGGCCCGCTGGACCGGGCGGATGCCGCGGAACCAGTCGGCGGGGGTGCCGAGGGCGTCGCCATTGTCGTCGAGCAGGGCGTGCTCGGTGGCGAGCCGGCCGGCGGCGGAGTAGAACTCGGTGGTGCGGTGCGAGGCGGTTAGGAAGGCCTCGAGCAGGGAGGTCTGGCCGTCCTTGTCGAGGTCGGCGGCCGGCGCGGCGATGGCCTCGGCCAGGTATTGGCCGAACCGCGCGTAGTTTTGCTCGAAGCCGCTCTTGGTGGCGGTAATGACGATGCGGCCGGGCGCGGAGAGCTGGCTGAGAAACGGGGCGCTCGACGAGGCCGTGTTGACGATGGCCACGGGTCGGGATATCGGCTGGAACCATGCGGCTAAGTCGTCGTCCGAGACGTCGGGACCTCGGAGATTGAACCTGGCGGTCTTGCCGTCGAAGGTTCCGTGCCCGATCAGGACCAGCCAGAGGGCCGAGGGTGGACCCTCGGCAGTTTGAAGTGGCAAGTTTGAAGTTTCAAGTGAGGAGGGCGAAGACTTGACACTTGAAACTTCAGACTTGCCGCTCTCCTCTGCCAATGTCTGTTGCAGGCGGTCGCGGTCGGACGTGGTCGGAGTATCGTCGAGGCCGATGGCCACGAACCGGACATTCGCTTTCTCGCAGGCCTGCTCCCAGAGGCCGGCCCATGCGGAGAACTGGGCGGCGTATTCGTCCGCTCCAGGCGCGCCGACGACAACGATCACGACGGGACGTGCATCCTGCGTGTCGCGCGAGGCAGCCGCCACGACGCCGGACGAAACGCTCAGCGCAACCAACAGACGAAAGACGAGGACCTTCACGGTATTCCCTTCCAGCGGCGGATCGCCCATTCGGCGA
>CAYNQP010000024.1:0-14780 GCA_964399325.1 uncultured Pirellulales bacterium | reverse complement strand
GAGGTCTTTGAGGCCCGCAAGCCGAAAGACCCGGCCGCGATGGCGGAGATCAGCGGTAGAGTTGAGCTGCGAAGCGACAAGCGCAAGGGCAAGATGACGATTACCATCCGCAGTGAGAGCGGGATGGAGAAGGAGCACCATGTTCCGCGGGACAGGCATTTGAATGTCCATACCGGCGACTTGGTGGAAGCGGGCGACGCGCTGACGGATGGGCCGTTGGTTCCGCACGATATTCTGCGGATCAAGGGTGAAGAGGCGCTGCAAAGGTACCTCATCGGCGAAATCCAGAACGTCTACCGCTCGCAAAACGTGAATATCAACGACAAGCACATGGAAATCATCATTTCGCAGATGATGCGGAAGGTGGAAATCGATGCCGTCGGCGACAGTCCCTTCCTGCCGGGCGAGGTGGTGGACAAGTTTGTCTTCCGAAAGGAAAACGAGACGCTCAACCACAGCCTCCGCGTGGCCGACAGGGGCGATGTTTCCGACGTGGAAGAGGGGCAGGTTCTCGACAAGAAAGAGCTTGCCGGGATGAATGAGAAGGTCGAGGCGCTGGGCGGGACGCCTGCGAAGGGCCGAAAGCCGAGGCCTGCAACGGCCAATACGCTGCTGCTGGGTATCACCAAGGCGTCGCTATGGTCCGACAGTTTTATTGCTGCGGCGAGCTTCCAGGAGACAACAAAGGTGTTGACGGAGGCGGCCTTGGCCGGTAAACTCGACGAGTTACACGGTTTGAAGGAGAATGTGATTCTGGGCCACCTGATACCGGCCGGCACCGCTTTCAAGCCTCATCTGGAGATGAAAGTGAAGCATCTCGTTGAGGTGCCGATACCGAAGGAATTGGCTGGCATCCGAGAAGAAAAGGACGCCGAAGCCAAGGCGGAGTCGAGGATTAAGGAAGTTCTGGGTATTGAGTAGGCTGACAACGGTTTTGGGAAGAATGAGATTTGAGCTATGCCGACAATTAATCAATTAGTCAGAAGACCGAGAGCGAAATCAAAGGGGCAGAAGCGCGTGTCCGATATCAGCGGCTCGCCGCAGAAGCGCGGTGTGTGTCTGATTGTCCGGACGCAGACACCCAAGAAACCAAACTCGGCTCTCCGAAAGGTTGCGCGCGTCAGACTGACCAATGGGAAGGAAGTGACCGCTTATATCCCTGGTGTCGATCACAACCTGCAGGAACACAGCACGGTGGTGATCCGGGGCGGACGCGTAAGGGACTTGCCCGGCGTGCGCTATCACATCGTCCGCGGGGTGCTCGACTGCGCCGGTGTTTCGGGGCGCAAGCAAGGCAGAAGCAAGTATGGAGCCAAGAAAGCGAAGTAGCTCCATGACAGCTTGAACGAGGTGACAGGCATTTGAGGCGATAGAAAACGTTATGGCCAAGAAGTTTACTGCTTCCAGCAAACAATTGAAACCGGACCCGAAGTACGGCAGCAAGCTGGTTTCGAAGTTTGTCAATTGTATGATGTGGGACGGCAAGAAGAACACGTCGCAGGTGATTTTCTATGACGCGATGGATATTGTCGCGGGCAAGGTGAAAGACGTGCCTCCGGTGGAGGTATTTGAAGCGGCGATCAACAATGTCAAGCCGCTGCTTGAAGTCCGTAGCAAACGTGTTGGCGGGGCCAGTTACCAGGTGCCCATGCAGGTGAATCCAAGGCGCCAGCAGTCCCTGGCATTCCGGTGGATCCTGGCTTCGGCGCGAGGCAAAAAGGGCAAGCCCATATGCCAGCGACTGGCGTCGGAATTGATGGATGCCTACAACAAGCAAGGCGGCGCAATGACCACGCGCGACAACGTGCATCGTATGGCGGAGGCCAACAAGGCGTTTGCGCATTTTGCATGGTAAGAAGCTTGCGTTTTGCTGCCACGGTGGATTAGCCAAAGAAGCCGTGGCATTTTTTTTACACACAGATCGAAGCTATGGCTGGTGCAATGCGATGTCAGAGGCCAGTTGGGTTTCCTGGGCGGGGGCTTGGAGCCGAGTGCTGAGGTATGGGAAGGTTAGAAGAGACACGGAATATCGGCATCATGGCTCACATTGATGCCGGCAAGACCACCGTTACCGAGCGCATCCTCTACTATGCCGGCAAGACCTATAAGATGGGGGAGGTCCATGAAGGCACGGCCGTCATGGACTATATGGAGGAGGAGCAGAGGCGAGGCATCACGATCACGTCGGCTGCCACGAAATGTCCCTGGCAGGGATTCGAGATCAACCTGATCGACACGCCGGGCCACATCGACTTCACCGCTGAGGTCGAAAGGTCTCTACGCGTACTCGACGGGGCGGTGGCGGTGTTCGACGGAAGCGAGGGAGTCCAAGCCCAGAGCGAGACAGTCTGGCGGCAGGGGCAGAAGTATCAGTTGCCGTGCCTGTGTTTCGTCAACAAGATGGACAAGGTGGGCGCCGATTTCGAGATGAGTGTCCAGAGCATTCACGACAAGCTTCTCGCCAACCCCGTTGTGCTGCAACTGCCCATGGGGGCCGGTGATTCGTTTGAGGGGATCATCGACCTGATCGCGATGCAGGCCGTTTTCTATGAAGCTGAGAAGATGGGGGCCACGTTCCGTGAGACGGAGATTCCGGCCCAGCTTGAGGAGCGAGCGAAACGGCATCGGATGCGGCTGGTCGAGTTGGCGGCCGAACATGACGAGGCGTTGATGGATGCGTTCGTTCACGACCAGCCCGCCAGTCCAGAGATGCTCAGAAAGGCGATCAGAAGAGGCACTCTCACCGGCAAGCTCCACCCCGTCTTTGTCGGCTCGGCGCTGAAGTATATCGGGGTGCAGCGGCTCCTGGATGGCATAACGGCGTATCTGCCTTCGCCGCTGGACCGGCCCGCTTTTATGGGACACAAGCCAGGTGACGAGAGCAATGAAGTAACCATTAAGTGCGATCCCAATGCGAGCTTGGTTGCACTCGCCTTCAAGATCACCAGCGATACGCACGGCGATCTGAGCTTTCTGAGGATCTACCAGGGGACCCTGAAATCCGGCACCCGGGTACTCAACGTCAATCGGGAGAAGAAAGAAAACATAACGCGCGTCTTTGAGATGCACGCGAACGAACGGAAGATCCTGGATTCCGCCGCGGCCGGGGATATTGTCGCGGTTGTCGGGCTTAAGCAGACCCTTACGGGCGATACGATCTGTGACCCAAAGAAGCCCGTGATGCTGCCGAGCATCACGTTTTCGCAGACGGTTATCACGATGTCGATCGAGCCGAGAACTGCCGCCGAAAGAGCGAAACTGACCGCCGCACTCGAGTCGCTTCGCCGCGAGGACCCAACGTTCGAGTACAAGGCCGATAGCGAGACGGGCCAGACCGTCATCAGCGGCATGGGGGAATTGCACCTTGAGGTACTCCAGCACAAGTTGACGAGGGAAAAGAAGGTTGACGTTCGTGTAGGCAAGCCGAGGGTCGCCTACAGAGAGACAATTACGCAGGCCGCCCGAGGCGAGGGTAAATTTATTCATCAAAGTGGGGGGCGTGGGCAATATGGGCACGTCGTTTTGGCCGTAGAGCCAGTCTATACTGAGGACGGTCACTGCAAGTCCGGGATCGAGTTTGTGGCCAACGTGTCTCCGGACAAGGTCCCAAGGGAGTACATCCGGTCCGTCGAGCGTGGCGTCCGGGAAGCGTCCGGAAATGGCATTCTGGCGGGCTACACCGTCGTTGGGTTGCGCGCCACCCTTGTAGATGGCTCTTTTCACTCGGTGGATTCGTCTGATCTGGCCTTTGAGCAGGCCGCGTCGATCGCGTTGGACAAGGCCATGAGAGAGGCCGGTCCGGTTCTTCTGGAGCCCGTGATGCGGGTCGAAGCAGTTGTCCCGGATTCCGCGTTCGGGGTGGTACAAGCCGATCTACTGGCAAAGCGGGGGCTGATCACGGACTGCCGGCTCCACGGCAACATGCGGATTGTGGATGCCAAGGTGCCCTTGGTCGAGCTCTTCGGCTACTCCAGCGACATCCGAAGCCTCACGGCCGGACGCGGGAATTTCACTATGGAGCCGCTCAGCTACGAGAGGGTCCCGGAGCAGGTGGCCAAGCAGATTCTATTCTGAGCCGGGACGTTTTTTTGCTTTTTTTGTCAAGAATTCTCTGGTGCCTTGTTGACGGGCAGTGGAGTTCATGGTAAGTTCTTGGTTTTTCAGCTGTAGCGAGCAGCGTCATGGAAGACGGTGCGATACGTAGTTACGCTGTGGCATGTCTAAAGTTTGCCATCAAGGATGGTTCAGTGGGTTTTCTTTTTGACATGGGTGTGGCGAAGTTGATGGCGGCTTTGCAAGGTCTTGAACAGACCTAGACCCCAAACCCTTCAAGGAAGGCCAAAGCGGCCGTAGGTGGTGTGCCTGTATGGTGCAGGCGAAACCTTAAGGCGGCAGAGCCTTTCCTGCCAAAGCCAAGCAGAAGGTGTGAACCTGGGCAGAGCAAGTACCTGTTCGGTGCCCAGGTCGATGTCAGTGTAGATGAGTCGTTCATTGATGGCTGGCGCCCAGGTCGAGGCGCGGCAATCGGGTGCTCCAGAGGAGCTTTATGGCTGCTGAAACTGAGAGAATTCGCATACGAATGGAGGCATACGATCATCGGACGCTTGATGCCTCCGCCCGAGAGATCGTGGAACATGCTCGGCGGACGAACGCTCGCGTAAGCGGGCCCGTGCCGTTGCCGACGCGCATAGAGCGGTATACGGTTTTGAGAAGCCCCCATATCGACAAGAAATCGCGCGAGCAGTTCGAGTTGAGGACGCACAAGCGGCTTATCGATATCCACGAGGCGAACGCCAGAACGGCGGAAGTGCTGAATCGTCTGGTTGTTCCGGCGGGTGTTTTCGTGAAGATCAAGGCGTAACAGCAAGGAACATCGGATTATGATCATGTTGCTTGGAAAGAAAGTGGGAATGACCCGGGTGTACGACGAGTCAGGTCAGCTCGTTTCGGTAACCGTTATTCAAGCGGGACCGTGTACGGTTACCCAGGTCAAGACCGCGGATACCGATGGGTACGACGCGATCCAGCTCGGATTTGAGGATGTCAAGCCCTCGCGTCAGAAGCAGCCGCAGATCGGCCATGTTGCCAAGGCAGGCGGAACTCCGAAGAGGTTGGTCCGGGAGTGGCGCCTTTCCGATAAGGCCGAGGCCGAATACAAACCGGGTGATTCGCTGACTGTTTCGGTGTTTGCGGATACCAAGTACGTTGATGTGATAGGCACGAGCAAGGGCAAGGGGTTCGCCGGTGTGATGAAGCGGCATGGCTTTGGCGGCTTTCCCGCCTCACACGGTACGGAGCGAAAGCACCGAGCGCCGGGCTCGATCTCAAGTTATACCAGCAACGCGGGCACCGGCGGCGGCCCGAAGCGAGGCAAACGCATGAGCGGGCATATGGGAAACTGTCGCGTAACGACCAAGAACCATAGCTTGGTTTCGATAGACGAGGCAAAGAACCTGTTGGTAGTCAAGGGGGCGATCCCCGGTCCCTCTGGCGGGTACTGTATCGTGCAAACGGCTAAGAGACCCCAATAAGTGGATAAGTGTACTAGCGATGATTGAATTGACTGTCTATAACCGCAACGGCCAAGAGGTTGACAAGCTCAGCATCGATGAGACGGTGTTGGGTGGTGCGGTACGGCATGCTTTGCTCAAGCAGGCGATCGTGATGTACCATGCGAATCGTCGCGTGGGCAGCGTCAAGACAAAGGGCAGGAGCGAGGTGGCCGGCTCCGGCAAGAAGCTCTTTCGGCAAAAAGGTACGGGCAATGCCCGAGTGGGCAACCGCAGGACCGGCAAGCGCGTCGGCGGCGGTATGACCTTTGCAAAGGTGCCAAGGGATTTCAGGCAGAGGATGCCGCGCAAGCAGAGAAGGTTGGCGCGTGATTCCGCGGTCCTGGCGAAGCTGCGGGGCAACCGCGTTGTGGTTGTCGATGGCTTGGCGTTTGAGAGGCCTCGCACCAAGGACTTCGCGGGTCTGCTGAAGATGCTGAAGATCGACCGCAGTTGCTTGGTTGCGGTTGGCCAGAGTGACGAAAACATCTGCAAGTCCGCTCGGAATGTCGAGAGGGTGGCTGTGCTGCCCGTGGCGGACCTGAACGCCGGGGCGATCTGCACCCACCAGAAGGTACTGTTCACAAAGGACGCATTGATGGCATTTATGAACCGTGACGCCGGCGAGGAGAGCTGATTGGTCGTTCTCCCGTGCAGGTGGTTCTGTTTTCTGTGAGTTAGAGATTTTGGTTTCGCGATGGATGATTATAGCGTAATAATTCGGCCCTTGGTTACGGAACAGGGGATGCATTTCGCCAACGTGAAGGGTGCATATTCCTTCCGGGTCAACCGGAAGGCGAACAAGGCGCAGATCAAGAACGCTGTCGAGAGGATCTATGGTGTTAAGGTCGATAAGGTAAGGACGGCCAATCGGCTTGGCAAGTACCGTCGCAAAGGCAGAGCGATCGGCATGACGGCGAGTTGGAAGAAGGCCGTCGTATATCTGAAGCAGGATCACCACATTGACTTATTCTGACATGGTACGGTAGAGAGATATTCGTATGGGTATTCGCATCTATAGACCAACGAGTGCAGGACGCCGCAATAGCTCGGTCAACGACTATGCGGAGTTGACGACAGCAAAGCGTCAGAAGAGCCTGTGCAAGCGGATCAAGAAGAGCGGCGGTCGGAATCACAGCGGTAAGACCACCGTGCGTTTTCGAGGGGGTGGAGCCAGACGAATCTATCGTATCATAGATTTCAAGCGGAATAAGGACGGGGTCGTGGCCAAGGTGGCGACGATTGAATACGATCCGAACAGGAATTGCTTCATCTCCCTGGTGGAATACGGGGATGGTGAGAAGCGCTATATCCTGGCGCCGCTGGGAATCAAGGTTGGGGATGTGATCGAGAGCGGTCCGGTGTGCGAGCCGAAGATAGGCAACGCCATGCCACTGGGAGCGATACCGGCCAGTCTTGAGGTGCACAACATTGAGATGATAGCCGGGCAAGGTGGCAAGCTCGTCCGAGGGGCCGGCAACGCGGGGCGTATCGTGGCCAAAGAAGGCGACTGGGTTACGCTCGTGCTGCCTAGCGGCGAAATGAGAATGGTCCGCAAAGAGTGTCGAGCCACAATCGGGCGAGTGAGCAATCCAGACTTCCAGAATGTCAGGATTGGGAAGGCCGGACGCAAGCGGCACATGGGACGCCGTCCCCACGTCAGAGGCAAAGCGATGAACCCTGTGGCGCACCCTATGGGCGGTGGTGAAGGCCGGTCGAATGGCGGTCGCCATCCGTGTTCGCCAACGGGAAAACTGGCAAAGGGCGGAAAGACACGTAATCCGCGCAAGATAAGCAACAACAAGATTATTCGGCGACGGAAGAACAAGCGGCAAGGCCAATTGACGCTGTAAAGAACGGGTTGCACCCTTAGGGCTGTGTGGCAGGCAAGGGCCGCCGCTGGCAAGGGGTGAAAGAGAGGCAAAATGAGCAGATCTCTCAAAAAGGGACCATACGTTGACGAGAAGGTGTTTGCCAAGGTGAGCAAACAGATCAGTGATAATAGCCGCAACCCCATCAAGACGTGGGCGCGGCGCTGTACGATCGTGCCGGAGTTTGTGGGTTTCACGTTCATGGTTCACAATGGCAAAATGTTCCACAAAGTATTTGTCACGGAAGATATGGTCGGGCATAAGCTGGGTGAGTTTTCGCCCACGCGGACGTTCAAAGGACATTCGAGTAAGAAGATAAAGTAGGACGTACGGCGGGTCAGTGTTGTGGTCCACCAGGTACGGGATAGTGGTTATGCTTAGCGCAATGAAACTAAGAGATGTGAGCAAACGGCGGCAGGTGAGCGTAGAGAGCCTAGCGCAGAGCTTGGCCCGCGGGGGCCTGGGTTTGAAAGAGGCGACGGCGGCCGTGAAGAACTGGCGAAAGGGGCTTTTCAGGCGGGAGCCGAGAACCGAGGACGTCCGCCGCTTGGCGGCAGCCTTGGGTGTCGAAGGGATCGAGCTTGGTGCTTGGCGTTCGCGTTGTCGCTACGCCCCGATGTCGGCCCGCAAGGCGCGGCTTGTCACGGAATTGATTGTGGGGCGCAGTGTCCAGGACGCCATGGATATCCTGAAGTTCACGCACAAGCGCGCCACGCCAATCGTGAACAAGGTGTTGAAGGCCGCGGTGGCGGATGCGGATGAGCAGCAGGCGGATGTGGACTCGCTTTATGTTAGCGAGGCACGGGTGGACGACGCAGGCGTGCGTATCGGCACGAAACGGTGGATCCCCAAGGATCGTGGGAAAGCGTATCCGGTTAAGAAGTTGGCTTGTCACATTCATGTGACTGTGACGCAGGCTTGATCGACGTAAACGGAAAACCTGTTCAGAGATAGCAACTATGGGCCAGAAGACATCGCCAATTGGTTTTAGAACGGGAGTCACACTCGGATGGCAGAGCACGTGGTTTGCCTCCAAGGCCAACTATGGCGATTATCTCGTCGAAGACCAAGCGATTCGCAAGTATATCGACGGCCGGTTCAACCGTCAGATGCCGAAAGGCGCAGTCGCCAAGGTCGAGATCATTCGGACGCGCAACGAAGTCAACGTAACGCTGCACAGTGGCAGGCCCGGGGTGGTGATCGGGCCGCGTGGGGGCGAGGTTGACAAGGTCCGGGAGGAGCTTGAGGCGTTGGTCGGTCGGAAAGTCACAGTCAATGTGATGGAGATCAAGGAGCCGGAGCTCAATGCGATGCTGGTGGGGCAGGTGATTGCCGAGCAGCTCGGCAAGCGGGCATCGTTCCGGCGGGCGATGAAACAGCAGTGCGAGTCGGCGATGAATGCCGGGGCCAAGGGTGTGAAAATCATGTGCTGCGGACGTCTGGCGGGGTCGGAAATGGCCCGCCAGGAAACACAGAAGCTGGGGAGTATCCCGCTGCACACGCTGGATGCCGATGTGGACTACGCCGTGGCGACGGCACGCACAACATACGGGGCGATTGGTATCAAGGTCTGGATCTACCGGGGCAAGTTTGGCGAGGAGAGGGAACCCGTGCAGCGCCAGCGCCGGCGAATGCCGCGGCGCGCGCCGGCGATGGCCGGCCGCGGTGGCCAGCGGGGCGGGCCGCCCAGGACGGCCGAAAGGTCAAGCGGAGCGCAGGGGGCGGCCGCTGACGGGCCGACACCGCCGGCGAGCAGTTGAGGCAGGCGTACCGGTAGGGTCCTTTTACGAGACGTAAGAAAGGTTAGCACAAATGGCGTTGATGCCGAAACGAGTCAAGTATCGCAAGAGCCAGCGGGGCCGCATGAAGGGGAACGCCTCGCGGTGCAACTACGTTGCATTTGGCGAATATGGCTTGCAGGCTCTGGAGACAAGTTGGGTCACGGCCAAGAACATCGAAGCGGGTCGTGTCGCCGCAACGCACTTCCTGCATCGCGAAGGCAAGGTGTACATCAGGATATTCCCGGCCAAGCCGGTCAGTTCAAAGCCCCTCGAAACGCGAATGGGCAAAGGCAAGGGCGAGCCGGAGTTTTGGGTGGCCAGGGTCAGGCCAGGGCAGGTCTGTTTCGAGATTGGGGGCGTCACCGAAGACGTGGCCAAGCAGGCCCTGTCCCGGGTTGCCCACAAGATGCCTATCCGCTGCCGGTTTGTTAGACGCAGGCATGCGCTCTGAGAGAGGACATGACGGTGAAAGCTAAGCAGTTGAGAGAAATGAGTCAGGACGAGCTTGCACATACGCTGGAAGAGTTGGAGAAACGGCTCTTCGAGTTGCGTTCGCAGGCGGTTACCGAGAAGTTGGAGAACTCAAAAGCGATAGTGAACGTGCGCCGCGACGTGGCGCGCATCAAGACCCTGTTGCACGAGCGAGTTGAGCAGTAGTGCACGGTCATTGACAGGTGGCTGAAAGTTGCCCTTATGGAAAGCCGAGCAGGAAGAATGTTGACGGGTACTGTTGCAAGCAATAGTGGGAACAAGAGCGTCAGGGTGACTATTGACTACAAAGTCAAGCATCCCAAGTACGGCAAGTATGTCAGACGGCGCACGAAGGTCGCGGTGCACGACGAGCGGAATGAGTGTGGCGTCGGCGATGTGGTCTCGATTGCGGAGTGCAGACCGTATAGCAAACTGAAGAGTTGGCGCCTGGTCCGCGTTTTGCAGAAGGCCGTTCAGGCGTAGAACCTAATACGAGCGCGACGAAGATGATTCAGCAGGAAACGATGTTAGATATCGCCGACAACTCCGGAGTGAGGTCGGCGCTGTGTATCAAGGTTCTGGGGAGAGGCTCGGCGAGGGGCAAGTTCACGCGCCCCTGTGCGAAGGTTGGCGATGTGATTTGCGTAGCCATCAAGAAGTCATTGCCGAGTTGCCAGCTTGATGACAAGAAGGTGCACAAGTGCGTGGTGGTCCGCACCAAGAGCCCGATCAGGCGCCGGGATGGGAGCTACGTTCGTTTTGACAGTAATGCGGCCGTGATGATTGACGCCGACGGGAATCCGATCGGGACGCGCATCTTTGGCGCAGTGGCGCGTGAGCTTCGTGAAAAGAACTATATGAAGATTATCTCCCTGGCGGGTGAAGTCGTTTAGCAGCAGTGGCGACAACCGTTGTCGGAGTTAGGGCACGAGAGGCAGAGAAATGGCCTTACACGTAAAGAGAGGCGATATGGTGCAGATCATCGCCGGTGACCACAAGGGGGCAACCGGTCGTGTGCTGCACGTGTATCCGGCAAGGAATGTGGTTGTGATTCAGGGGCAGAACGTTGCGAAGAAGCACGTCCGGCCGTCGCGCCGCAATCCGCAGGGGGGACGTATTAGTGTGGAGCAGCCGATCCACATGAGCAACGTGTTGCCGCTGAGCCCGAAGTCGTCGAAGGGGACCCGCGTCCGCTATCAGGCGGACAAGGAAGGCGGCAAGAAGCGTGTGGCTGTTGATGGCACGGAGATCGGCACGGTCAGAAAAGCGAAATAGCAGCCGGTTAGTGTGGATGATCCGGTAGAGAAGCTGGAAAGCAGAGCAGAAGAGAAATGGCGCGTCTTAGAGATCTGTATAAGTCGAACATCATGTCGGAACTGAAGAAGGAGTTCGGTTACGGCAATATCATGGCTGTGCCGAAGATTGAGAAGGTCGTGATCTCGATGGGTGTCGGCAAGGGCTGCCTGGACAAGAAATACGTGGAGCTCGCCAGGAAGGATCTGGCCCTGATTGCGGGGCAGATGCCGGCGGTGTGCAAGGCCAAGAAGAGCGTCTCGAACTTTAAAGTCCGCGAGGGGCAGGAGACCGGATTGAAGGTGACGATGCGGGGTGTTCGGATGTATGAGTTTGTGGATAGACTCATCAATTTGGCTATCCCGCGCGTTCGCGACTTTCGGGGGCTGAACCCGAATGGGTTCGACGGTCGTGGCAACTACTCAATGGGTTTGGCCGAGCAGAGTGTGTTTCCGGAAATAAACGCGGCGAAGGTTGAGGCCCAACAGGGGATGAATATTACGTTTGTAACGACGGCACGAACAGACGAAGAGGCGCGCAGGTTGCTGGCGCTTTTCGGGATGCCGTTCCGGGGCCAGACGGCCGAAGCGACGGGCTGAGCGGTCTGTTGAAATGACGGTGTGGAGCGTGTGAATGTCAACGAAAGCGCTGGAAAACAAAGTTAAGAAGAAACAGAAGTTTCGCGTGAGGCAATATACGCGATGTGAGCTTTGCGGGCGATCGAAGGCGGTCTATCGGAAGTTCAAGATCTGTCGCATTTGCTTTAGAAACTTGGCACATGAAGGCAAGATACCGGGAATCAAGAAGGCCAGTTGGTAGTGCGCTGGAAGACGGCCGCGGTGAAGATGCTGGAAGATGCAGGATACTGACTATGAGTTTGAGTGACCCTATAGCTGACATGTTGACACGGATTCGGAATGCGATGCGGGTGGGGAGGTCGCAAGTCAACGTGAAGGCAAGCAAGATTTGCGCGGGGATCGCGGCGGTCCTTAAGAAAGAAGGCTATATCGTCGATTACGACCGCGTTGATGACGGTAAGCAGGGCATCCTGAGGGTCGTGCTGAAGTACGATCAGGAAGGCCAGCCGGCCATCACCGAGATTGCGAGAACCAGTAAGCCAGGACGTAGGATTTATGCCTCCGTCGACAAGTTGCCGACGGTGTTGAATGGAATGGGTATTGCTGTCGTATCAACAAGCAAAGGGGTCATCAGCGATCGAAGCTGCCGGGAGAACAAGATCGGTGGCGAGATTCTGTGCACGGTAAGTTAAATGAGTCGAATTGGAAGAAAACCGATTGCAGTCCCGCAGGGCGTGAAGATCGAACAGAAAGGCCGCAAGGTGAAGGTTTCAGGGCCCTTGGGGGCACTGGAGCTTGATTGTCACCCGGCGATCGAGGTGACGGTCGACTCGGCCGGCGGCAAGATCGATGTCGTGAATCCCCTGCCCGATGAGCGCAAGAGTAGGCAGCTCCACGGGACCATGCGGGCGCTACTTGCGAACATGGTCACGGGAGTCAGCAAAGGGTTCGAGCGGAATATGGAGGTGTATGGAACCGGCTACAGCATTAAGGAGCAAGGTGGGAAGCTTGTCTTGCAGATCGGTTTCTGTCACCTCGTCGAGATGCCGATCCCCCAGGACATCAAGGTGAATATCGCGGTGGGGGCGACGCGAGGCAACGACATTCCGGCGAAGTTCAGTGTTCGTGGAATTGACAAGTGCCAGCTAGGGCAGTTCGCTGCGAACATCCGACGGATAAGACCGCCGGAGCCATACAAGGGGAAGGGAATTCGCTATAGCGATGAGCATATACGCCGAAAGGTCGGTAAGGCATTTGCCTCGGGCGGATCATAGTAGATTGAGAAATTGATGTTATGAAGACGGAAAAGCACCAAAAGGCGGCGTCAAGACGTAAGCAGCACGTGCGAAAGAAGACCTTCGGGACACCGGAAAGGCCGCGGCTGTCCGTCTTTCGTTCAAATAGACATATCTACGCGCAGATTATCGACGACGCGGCGGGGGCGACGCTGGTTGCCACGAGCACGCGGGCGAAGGCGTTGCGCGATCAGTTGGTGAAAACAGTGAACAAGGAGGCCGCCGCGGCTGTCGGAGAGGCCCTTGCCAAGAAGGCCTTGGACGTGGGGATCAAGTGCGTGTGTTTCGATCGCAACCGCTTTCGGTATCACGGGCGGGTCAAATCCCTGGCCGACGCGGCAAGGAAGGCCGGCCTGGCTTTTTGACCGGGGTTGTTGGAAACTGGGAGACCAAATTGTGGCTGTAGAATTGATTAGACAACCGGAGCACGAAGAAAAGCCGCTGGAAGACACGGTGGTGAAGATCTATCGATGTTCGAAGGTGGTGAAGGGTGGGCGTCGGTTTAGCTTTGCGGCCCTCGTGGCTGTGGGCGACCGGGCGGGAGCCGTGGGAATCGGCTACGGTAAGGCGAAAGAGGTTCCGCTGGCCGTCGAGAAAGGGATGAAGGACGCGAAGAAGTCGATGCGTCGAATTTCGTTGGTTGGTCGTACCATTCCACATAAAGTCATTGGCAGGTTCAGGGCGACGAAGATCGTGATGGTTCCCGCCAGCGCGGGCACGGGCGTCATAGCCGGCTCGAGCGCCCGAGCGGTGCTGGAGTATGCGGGGGTCCATGATGTGCTGACGAAAGTCTATGGGAGCACGACAGCCAAAAACGTCGTGAAAGCCACGTTGGACGGCCTGACGAAGCTGCGCAACAAAGAAACGATTGAAGTGTTACGAGGTGTCGCTATTTCTTAGCGACAACGATGACCATTTGGGTGATCTAAATGTTGAGTCATGAGATTACTTCCGTTGTAGGCAAGCATAAGCCACGTAAACGTGTTGGAAGAGGCCGGGGTACAGGTCTTGGCAAGACGGCGGGGCGCGGACACAAGGGCAGCCGAAGCCGGGCTGGGGCCATGCGGTTCTCCCTCTATGAGGGCGGGCAAATGCCTCTGTTCAGGCGTGTGCCGAAGCGCGGGTTCAACAACAAGCAGTTCGCCAGGCGCTTTGAGATCATAAACGTCTGCGAGTTGGAACGCTTCGAAGACGGAACTGAGGTGGGAATCACAGAACTGTCTCAGGCGGGTCTGATCCCGGGTCCCGACAGTCGAGTGAAGATCCTCGGCGACGGCGAACTGACGAAGAAGCTCCAGGTGGCGGCTCACAGGTTCAGCAAGGTGGCTGAAGAGAAGATTGTGGGTTGCGGGGGCAGTGCCATGCGGATCGGGCCGGTGACGAAGAATGTCCGGCGGAAACCGGCGTGACATGGCCGTGTCTGGAAGTCAGATGAAGGGTTCTGCATAAGCTGTGGAGAACGAATAGGTGATAGGGACAATAGCCAATATATTTCGAATACCGGACTTGCGCAACAAGATCCTGTTTACCGTGGCGCTACTGGTTATCTACCGAGTGGGGTTTCACATTCCGAACCCGCTTTTTGAGCAGAGGGGTATCGAAAAGAACGCCGAAAGTCGGGATACGGACAGTCCCATCGGACGGGCCGCCGAGTACATGCAGATGTTCAGCGGCGGGACGCTGAGTCGTAGCAGCTTGTTTGGGCTTGGCATCATGCCGTACATTACGGCGTCCATCATCCTGATGCTCCTGGGAGAGGTCATTCCTTCGCTGAAGAAGCTTCGCCAGGAAGGGCAAACTGGTCATAAGAAAATACAGGAGTACACGCGGTACCTCACGGTCTTGATATGCGTCGTTCAGGCGGTGTTGTACCTCCGTGTGATGGGCGCCAGCCAGGATGTCTACAAGGGCATGGAAATGCAGGCGATGATCCTGGGTGTTG
>CAYNQP010000023.1:13519-14900 GCA_964399325.1 uncultured Pirellulales bacterium | reverse complement strand
CATAGGTATCAATGAGATTGACCATGTAAACGCCGTCGTCACCGAGCAAGCGCGCGATCTTCTCATTGAATTCCATCGTCACCAACTGGAACGGTACAGAGTAGTCATTAATCGCGTCCTCGTAGATGAAATCGTACCGCTTGTCCGGTCGGTCGGCACGCTGGCCGCGCAGAAGCTGGTCCACATAGTTCCGCGCATCCAGATTGACGGTCTGGATCGTGGTGTCTTTCGCCAGGCCAAAGGCTTCCATCGCCGCCTGGGTCACACCGGGGTCGATCTCGACGACCTCTACGCGGCTGTCGGGCCAGAAGGCCTGGAGGTATTGCGGGAAGGCGTACCCCCCGCCTCCGATGACCATCATGGAAAGCGGCCTGTCGTCCGCGCTCAGGCCATGCGTCAATCCCGCGTAGATCTCCGTGTAGAAGTATTGCAGGCTGGCGACATCGCCCATGACGATCTCGCTATGCATGAGCTGATCCTGCCAGAAGGCCCGTCTGTCGGGCTTCTCGGAGACACGACGCACCGCGACATGGCAGTAGGGGGTCTCATCTTCATAGATGACGCTCGGATCATTGGGTTCTCTCAAACCTGCGGCAACGCCTGCATCACGCGCCCAATCAGCCGGGGCCATCCCCATGGTGACCAACGCGGCGAATATCATGGCCCAGAGATACAGCGCCCAGCAACTGACCCAATACAGAAGCGCCATGGCCAGCATGGCCGCACCGATCACCCAGACAATCATGATGCTGCCCAAGCTCGCAATCAGGAAGAAACCTGCCAGCAGTGTCCCCGCGATGCTGCCGGCCGCTCCCCAGGCGTATATAGTCCCCACCGTGCGGCCGGTCGCCAGCCCTTGATCCAGTGCCATCTTGGCTACAACCGGGCTGATAGTGCCCAGCAACGTCGACGGCACCAGGAACACCAGCGAGACATGCAGAAAGACGTGTGCCGGCCAACTCAACTGCCACAGCCACGCCCAATCCCCCACGAGGTTGTTGAGAATAACAATGGCGACGCAGGCAGCCGACGACAAGGCAAACAGAACTGACAGGGCTCTTCTGACATGAAAGCGGTCCGCGATGCGCCCCCCGAGGTAGTTGCCGATCGAGATGCCTGCCAGCACGACAGCAATGATGGACGTCCATGTATACAGGGACGTCCCCAGGGAACGGGCCACCAGCCGCGACGCGACCAGCTCGAGAATCATGATGCAGCCACTCGAGAAGAAGACGGTCACACCCGGAACAAGGATTCGCAAAGAGGTCTTTGGCTTGTTCATTTTCAACGTTCCCCGACAATCAGCCAAAACAGGAGTATAGCAAACCGTCGCGCGGTGAACAAGCCAAGCTCAGTAGTCGAAGTATCGGACGTCTTTGTC
>CAYNQP010000023.1:7249-13509 GCA_964399325.1 uncultured Pirellulales bacterium | reverse complement strand
GTCCTGGCCGGGCCAATCGAGGCGAACGGTTCGACTGGCCGGCTGATAGATCCAACCGAATTCCCCCGTGGCTTCCGCCGGAAAGGCCTCTCCATTGCCAATCACCCGCATCGTGCTCAGATTGTTGAAGGGATTTTGTGGCATCCTCCGCATGTAGGTCTCTACGACGGTAACCTGGTGGCAGAAATCGTCGCTGGTCGGCTGGACGCTGGTATCGTTGTCCGGGTAGCCGGGAGGGATATCCTTGTGATTGACGGCATACAATTCGATGACGCCGCGCAGGACGCGGAGATTGTCCGTGGCGGTCGCCACCTTGGCTTCTGTCGCGTTGTTCTGGAAGAGCGGTACCACAATCGCGGCCAGAATGCCGATAATACACACGACGATCACCAACTCAGCAATAGAGAAAGCACTTCTCATTCCCTGCATCTTCATCTCATGGGCGCGCTTTCTGCGCGGCCTCTTGTCAGAAGGGTTCATCGGCACGTTACACAGACGACTTCACCTCTCAAAACCATTATGGGACCTGCCGGGGCGACGCTTCAGGCTGATCCTCACCGCAAAAGACTTTGCGTTCATTCCGGCCATCGCTTATCCTGGGACCGATTTTGTGCGGCTCCGACCTCGGTTCGCCTAATGATCCGATATTGACCGAACCGGACCGGCCCCGCGCACGTGATACTAACACGCTTCTCTCGCAAGGACAGTGTGTGGTGCGTGCGGAAAGAAGCCCCCTTGTCCGGCTCGCCGCAGGATCAGCAAGACGGGCACTGGACCATCCGAAAGAAGCTTGAGTTGATGACAGATAGCGAAGGCAGACAACGCGTTGTCATTGGGTCCGTGAGACCCCAAATCGACGGTGGTCGATTCCCCATCAAGAGGACGCCCGGCGAGCCTGTCGCCGTTAGCGCGGATGTCTTTGGCGACGGGCATGATGTCATCCGCGTCGAGATGCTGTGCCGCAGGAAGGAACAACAGATCTGGACGATTCAAGAGATGGCGCACCAGGGCAACGACGAGTGGACAGCGCAATTTGAGGTCACGGCGCTGGGCGGTTATTGCTATACCGTCCGCGCCTGGATCGACCACTTCGGCACGTGGCAAAGCGATCTGCGGAAGAAACGTGAGGCCGGTCAGGACGTGAAGGTGCAACTGACGATGGGCGGCGAAATGCTGCGCGAGACCGCGAAGCACGCTGAACCGTCGGATGGCGAGAAGTTGCGAAAGTGGGCCAAGGTCCTCCAATCCACGAAAGACATCGACGCTGCTGCACGGCTGGCTCAAAGCGAGGAGCTGACCGGCCTCGTGCAGAAGTGTCCGGACAGATCGTTCTCCACCACCTACCGAGCTGAACTGCCCGTTCTCGTCGATCGACCCGAAGCCGTCTTCAGCGCCTGGTATGAGTTCTTCCCGCGGTCATTCGGCCAGGGTAATAAACACGGGACCTTTCGGGATTGCGAAAGTCTGCTCCCGGAGATCGCCAAGATGGGCTTTGACGTCGTCTACCTGCCTCCCATCCATCCCATCGGCCAGTCCCACCGGAAAGGCAAGAACAACGCCACGGCGTGCGGCCGAACGGACCCGGGCAGCCCCTGGGCCATCGGATCGATCAAAGGCGGACACAAGACCATCCATCCGCAACTGGGATCACCGGCGGACTTTCGCCGATTCGTCAAGAAGGCCAAGGCACAGGGGCTGGAGATCGCGATGGATCTGGCCTTTCAGTGCGCGCCGGACCATCCCTATGTGAAGGCCCACCCGGAATGGTTCCGGTGGCGGCCGGACGGGACCGTGCAATTCGCCGAGAATCCGCCCAAGAAATACGAAGACATTCTGCCGCTGAACTTCGAATCGAAGAAGTGGAAAGCCCTCGGGGAAGAACTGAAAAGCGTGGTCCTTTTCTGGGTCGAGCAAGGGATTCGGATCTTTCGCGTGGACAACCCCCATACGAAACCCTTTGCCTTCTGGCAATGGTTGATTGAGGACGTCCGAAACAAATCCCCTGACGTGCTCTTTCTGGCCGAAGCGTTCACTCGCCCCAAGGTCATGCAGCACCTGGCCAAAATCGGATTCGACCAGTCCTACACGTACTTCACCTGGCGCAATACGAAGCGAGAGCTGAAGCAATACATCCAGGAGTTAACGCAGACGGAGGTGGGCGAATACCTGCGGCCGAACTTCTGGCCGAACACGCCGGATATTCTGCCCCAATATCTCCAATATGGGGGCCGGGCCGCCTTCATTATTCGTCTGGTTCTGGCGGCGACGCTCTCGGCCAGCTACGGCGTCTACGGCCCCGCCTTCGAGCTGTGTGTCAGCGAGGCCGTCGAAGGTAAAGAGGAGTACCTCGATTCTGAGAAATATGAGATCAAGCAGTGGAACTGGAACAAAAAGGGCAACATCAGAGGCGTAGTCGAACGCGTCAATCGGATCCGGCGGCAGAACCCCTCGTTGCAGAGTATCCGAAACATTCGGCTTCACGCCATCGACAATGAGAACATGCTCTGCTATGGCAAGATGACGGAGGACAGATCCAACGTCACCGTGACCGTCGTCAGCCTCGACCCGCACCACAAGCAATCGGGCTGGGTCCAACTGCCGCTGGAGGCGTTGGGGATCGATCCGCACCAGCCCTATCTCATGCATGACTTGCTCACGGATGACAAATACATCTGGCAGGGCCAGGCCAACTATGTCGAATTGGACCCTCGAGTCATGCCCGCGCACATCCTGTGTCTGCGTAAGAAACTGCGGCGCGAAACCGATTTCGACTACTTCCTGTAGACGGAGCAAAAGCCTTGGCTAACCAGGAGAACAAGACAACGGATTCACTTTGGTACAAAGACGCTGTCATATACGAGGTGCACGTTCGATCGTTCTATGATAGCACTGACGACGGCGTCGGTGACTTTCAGGGCCTGATTGAGAAGCTCGATTATCTGCAAGACCTGGGCGTCACCGCGCTGTGGCTGCTGCCGTTTTATCCGTCGCCGCTACGCGATGACGGTTACGACATTGCCGACTATCTCGACATTCACCCTGACTACGGGACACTCGCAGACTTCAGGAAATTCCTGCGCGAGGCCCACAAGCGCGAGTTGAAGGTCATTACCGAACTGGTGATCAACCACACCTCAGACCAACACAAGTGGTTTCAGAGGTCCCGGCGCGCCAAGCCCGGCTCGATCTGGCGCGATTTCTACGTCTGGAGCGACACCGCCGAGAAGTACAAAGACGCACGCATCATCTTCACCGATTTCGAGAACTCCAACTGGGCCTGGGATGGTGTCGCCCAAGCGTACTACTGGCACCGGTTCTACAGCCACCAGCCGGACTTGAATTACGACAATCCGCGCGTCCGCCGGGAAATCTTCCGTGTGTTCGATTTCTGGTTCGATATGGGCGTAGACGGGATGCGGCTCGACGCCGTGCCTTATCTCTTCGAGCGCGAGGACACCAATTGTGAGAATCTCCCCGAAACACATGCCTTCCTGAAGGAGCTGCGCGCCCACCTGGACAGCAAGTTCAGCGACCGCATGCTCCTGGCCGAGGCGAATCAATGGCCTGAGGACGCCGCCGCCTACTTCGGCGACGGAAACGAATGTCACATGGCATTTCATTTCCCTATCATGCCTCGGCTCTTCATGGCGCTGCGGATGGAAGACCGCTTCCCCGTCGTGGACATGCTCGAACAGAGTCTGGATATCCCCGCGACCTGCCAGTGGGGGATGTTCCTGCGCAACCACGACGAACTGACCCTGGAGATGGTCACGGACGAAGAGCGGGATTACATGTACAAAGCCTACGCCCAGGACCCACGCGCCCGCATCAACGTGGGGATCCGCCGACGACTGGCCCCGCTGTTAGAGAACAGCCGGCGGCGCATCGAACTGATGAACAGTCTGCTGTTCTCGTTGCCGGGGACGCCGATCCTCTACTACGGCGATGAAATCGGGATGGGTGACAACTACTTCATCGGAGACCGCAACGGCGTGCGGACGCCGATGCAGTGGAGCCCCGACCGCAATGCCGGTTTCTCGAAGGCCAACCCGCAGAAGCTCTACCTGCCCGTGATCATCGATTCCGAGTATCACTTCGAGACCATCAACGTCGAGACTCAGAGCCGCAGTTCCTCGTCGCTGCTGTGGTTCATGCGCCGGACCCTCGGCGTCCGAGGGCAGTTCAGAGCGTTCGGCCACGGCAGCACCGAATTCCTGCCCTCCGACAACACGAAGGTTCTGACGTTCCTCAGGCGATTCGAAGAGGAGACCATCCTGGTTGTGGCCAATCTGTCACGCTACTGCCAAGCAGTCCAGATTCAGATACCGGACTATGTGGGTTTCTCGGTCTACGAGCTCTTCAGCGATAATCGATTTGCGGACATCACCGAAGCCCCTTATGGCGTAACGCTGGCCCCTCACAGTTTCTTCTGGTTCGCGTTGAGACCGCCGGCGGTGGCGACGGCGCCGCAACTTGAACAGACGCCTCAGGTCCAGTGCAGTACCACCTGGAGCCGGATAGTGGGCAGCAGCGACGAGGGCCGCCTCCTGGCCGTCTTGTCCGACTATATCAAGCGTGCCCGCTGGTTTGGCGGCAAAGGACGCGGCATCCGCGGACTCCGCATCGCCGACAGCCTGACCGTGCCGACGCCGGAACATCCGGTCTATGTCCTGCTGCTGGAGGTAACCTACAATAGCGCGCCGAGACAGCAGTACCTCGTTCCCATTGGCTTTGCGAGTGGAGATCAGCAGGTCAGGATCACGCACGATGCTCCCGAGAGCATCATTGCCCACTTGCACCTGAAGGATGACCAGGGCGTTCTCTACGACGCTGTCGGGGGTGAGAGTTTTCGCAACACCCTCCTTGAGATGATCGCACGACGACACAACAAGAAGGCCGGCCGCGGCCAACTCGTCGCGCAGCGTGGCAGCAAGTTCTCCCAGATGCTCGCGGACAGAACCCTGCCGCTGGACTCCCACGCCCTCAAGGTTGAGCAGAGCAACAGCTCGATCCTTTATGACAACACCTTCTTCCTCAAGCTCTACCGCCGCGCGGAGGAGGGCGTGAATCCGGACGTCGAGCTGTCGCGGAGTCTCACCGAACACACTGATTTCGCCAATCTGCCCGCCTTTGCCGGCGCGCTCGAATGGCGTCGCGAATCCTCTGCCCCCGTGACCATCGCCCTGCTGCTCCAATTCGTCCCCAACGAGACCGATGCCTGGTCGTACACGCTGGACAACGTGGAACGCTCGTTCGGTTATGCCCAGACACTCAAGGGCAAGCTCGACACCTTGCCGGAATTGCCGGACTCACTCTCGCGTACCGAGCCGGACGCGATACCGACGCTGCTCCGCGACTTCATCGGCTCGGTCTATCTGGACATGGCGGCCCTGCTCGGTCGGCGCACGGCCGAACTGCATCGAGCTCTGGCGTCACTGTCGCGAACCGCCGAGGTAACCCCCGAGCCGTTCTCCCTGCTCTATCAGAAATCGCTCTACCAGTCGATGCGCAGCCTGACGCTGAAAGTCTTTGCCGAGTTGGAGAACGGGCGGAACTCCCTGGACGAGCAGACGGCCGCCGCGGTTGAGGGGATCCTGGCCGAGAAGAAAACAATCTTGGCTCGACTGCGCCGCGTTACCGAGAGAAGAATCCGCGCCCTGAAGATGCGAACGCATGGTGACTATCATCTCGGCCAAGTCCTCACCACCGGCACGGATTTTGTCATTATCGACTTCGAGGGCGAGCCGGCCCGATCCCTTACCGAGCGCCGGCTCAAGCAATCGGCCCTGCGCGATGTGGCCGGTATGGTCCGCTCCTTTCACTATGCCGCCGCCGGCACGATCCTGCTGCGGTCGGCCAAACAAGGGGCCGACGTGAACTATCTCGAACACTGGGCCCGCCTGTGGTACACTTACGTCAGCGGCGTATTCCTGCACAGCTATATGGAGGCCGTGGGCGATGCCGAGTTTGTTCCGGCCGACGAAGAGGACTTCGCCGTTCTGCTGGAGACCTTCCTGCTGGAGAAGGCCATCTATGAAGTCGGTTATGAGTTGAACAACCGCCCGGACTGGCTGATGATACCGATTCGCAGCATTGAACAGCTACTCAAATGATTTACTACTTACGATTTATGATTTACTATTTGAAATTCAGTGTTCTGTCCGCGACGCCGACCAGATAGTGAATGGTAAATCCTGAGGGGTCTTATGAAGGAGCATAGCCAAACCTTGGAAAAGCCCAGCTTGCTGACGGATCATGAC